>CAIOLR010000476.1 GCA_903859135.1 uncultured bacterium
GGCGCGCATACTCGTAAAACAAAAAATAAAAAATGCGGTCATTTAGCGGATTTATCCTCATTACCTCGACACGCGATTCATCATGATTTATCAGAAGACGATAAAATATGCGCATGCTGTAATAAATCCCTGCATTTTATTCGAACAGAAAAATCAGAGCAGCTTGAAATTTTACCGCAATATTTTTATGTGGCAGAACATATTCGTTATAAATACGGTTGCCGTAGCTGTGAAAGCCTTATCATGGGCCCGAAAGAGCCAGCGCCGATACCCAAAGCCTTAGCAGGCAGTAGTTTGCTGACAGAAGTGATCATTAATAAGTATGGCCATCACTTACCGCTCTATCGTCAATCAAAGATGATGAAAAACTTAGGTATGATCATCCCGGATAACACGCTCAGTCATTGGGTATCTGCTGTTGGTGTTGGACTTGAGCCTGTGATGAATGAGTTTTGGAGTGCGCCACGAAAGCGCCATTTTTTTTACTAGCAGCTGAAAGTGCTGCGGAGAAAGCGACGACCCGACGCATCTCGTATCCAGTTTTGAGTGGGCATGTAGTAATGCAACCCACTAAGCGTAGATAGGAGAAATTGTAGGCCGTAGGCATAAGCCGAAGTGATTGAGCCCCGAAAAGTATAACATCAGTGAAGGCCGATGGTATTCCAAAACCAGAAGGCAATACTACCTAAACCAATAATGGGCAGGATTAGGTAGCTTCCTCGGGGTCTGAGAACATGGCATGCAACGAAAGTAAAATGGTGAACGTGGGAGATCCTAATAAATCTCAAAGGGACAGAGTACTGGAAAACAAGCCTAAAAACCGAGGATTCCGGGAAGTTTATTAGGAAGTCAGATGTGTCATAGTACCAATGAAGCAAGTAATGACTGCGGAGGGAAGGACACTGGGTAAATAAGATCTAAGTAGAGGAGACGTCATGGAGTGCACAGAAACTTATGTATTGACGGAAACGAAATTGAACAGAATAGCAGCACTATCAACAGCGAATCTTAGAATGGTGTTCACGAATGTGATGCATCTATTTAACGAGGAATCGCTGCGGGCATGCTTTCATGAGTTGGATGGAAAGAAGGCCATTGGAAGTGATGGGATAGATAAAGCTAAATATGGGGAAGCCCTGGATAAAAATATCAAAAATCTAGTAGAGCGAATGAAGCGCATGGCCTATATTCCTGGGCCGGTACGACAAGTACTGATCCCTAAGGAAGGTAAAGCAGGAGCTACTCGTCCGCTGGGTATTAGTAATTTTGAAGATAAAATTGTTCAGAGGATGATGCATAAAGTTCTAGAAAGCATTTACGAGCCCCTATTTCACGAGAATTCCTATGGATTTCGACCTGGAGTAGGATGTCATCATGCGATTAAAGAATTGCATGCTTATCTTAGTACCCATGAGGTTGAGACAATTATCGATGTTGATTTATCCAATTATTTTGGGAGCATCCCACAATCTGAAGCGATAAATATAATTAGTGAAAAGATCAGTGATCCGAAATTAATACGCTATCTGATTCGAATGTTTAAATCAGGCCTATTAATAGATGGAGAATTGACTATAAGTGATGAGGGTGTAGTGCAGGGTTCAGCCTGTAGCCCTATCATTGCTAACGTATTTGCGCATAAAGTGATTGATGATTGGATAGAGCACACGGTGAAGTCATATTGTGCTGGTCAGGTTAAGATGGTGCGCTATGCAGATGACATTGTCATATGTTGCCAATATGGGCAAGATGCAAAGCGAATCAAAACAGCCTTAAATAATCGCCTGATGAAGTACGGATTGAAAATGAACGAGGAGAAAACAAAACTTGTGAAATTTTCGAAAAGGAAACAAATCCGTGGCGAAGACCAAGAAACATTTGATTTTCTCGGGTTCACTTTTTACTTTGGTAAATCCCGAAAAGGATACTACTTAGTAAAATTGAAAACGGATGGCAAACGATTTAGATCGAAGCTGAAGAAAGTTAATGAGTGGGGCCGTACAATAAGAAATAAAATTCCACTGAAAGAAATAATGAAGTTAGCCGCTGCAAAAACAAGGGGGCACATACAATATTATGGTGTCTCTCATAACTTTGTAGCGGTCAAAAGATTTATTCACGCAGTGATAAAAATTCTATTCAAATGGCTAAACCGTCGAAGTCAACGAAAATCATTTATCTGGGAACAATTTCGAAAGTTTCTAGATCAAATAAATTTTCCGGAGGCGAAAATCTGTCACAAGTTTTTCTAATCCATTAGTGGCTGTGAATGTGTTTATCTTGAGCCCATTGCCTTAATAGGGCACGATGCGGTTCTAACGAGGGGGCTGCGAACAACCAACGAAGGACGTAGCTCTACTCCCTAAGAAACCAATCCTTTTATGTATTATGTGACGGAAGTGGGTATTAAATTTTTTCAAATTCCTCGAGTGATTATTCGTGCTGTTATTTCACCCATCAACAGTTATCAAGCAACGACGACTATTCAAAACAGGGCGTTGCGTTGGGTGGCACGTGCGGCAAGTATTTTAACGACTGCGGCTGTGTATGGTGGGTTAATCGCAGCAACCTTTGGATTGGCTGTAGGGCCGTTAAGTTTGCCCTTGATTCCTTTTGTAGCGCCGCTTTTAAAAACTCGCATCGCCAATCTTGTGGGAATGGTTCAAGGTGTGGGTAATACATTGGCGGGCGTTGCTAAGTGGTTAAATAAAAAATTGATGGGAAAATCGCCTGCTATTAGAGCTCACCAGGATGAGTCTCTTTCTAACGTTCAGCGGTCTACTCATAATCATGTTCCAGCCAACTTCCAGGTTTCTTCGGCTCAGTCACAGGATGTCCCGTGCCAATCTGCCCATCATGCCCCCCCCCAAGAACGTGCTAATCCTAGGTTTTTTCGTGGTGTTGCTCCCATCCCTCCCAAACACGAATCCCCCAAAAAATTCACGATGTAACAAAAGGTAA
>CAIOLR010000477.1 GCA_903859135.1 uncultured bacterium
AATGTATTTACAATCTACAAAAAAAATAGGATTATTGATATGTCATTTAGTTAGTATTTAAAATTAAAAAAGCCCCTCAAATACGAAGGGCTTAGTGCACTCGATAGGAATCGAACCTATACCATGAGAACCGGAATCTCATATTCTATCCATTAAACTACGAGTGCAAGGATTGATGTTTGTAAGTATTTAGTAACTAGTATGGAGTTTTTATCGTTCAATTTGGCTTAAGTTTTCAAAAATGAAAAGCTTCATTTTTAAATATGCGGTATTAAGTACTTAATTGGTTTTATACATTAAAGCGGAAATGCATAATATCTCCATCTTCTACAAGATAACTTTTCCCCTCTAAGCTTAATTTTCCTGCGTCTTTACAAATAGATTCAGATCCTAAAGTAATAAAATCGTTGTATTTTATTACTTCGGAACGTATAAACCCTTTTTCAAAATCCGTATGGATAACTCCAGCCGCTTGCGGAGCTGTAAATCCTTTGGTGATGGTCCAGGCTCTAACTTCTTGTACTCCTGCAGTGAAATAGGTCGATAAATTTAATAATTTATAAGCTGCTTTTATGAGTTGAGCGACTCCAGATTCTTTTAATCCGAGATCGTCTAAAAATAATTGCCGTTCTTCATAACTTTCTAGTTGGGAGATCTCTGATTCAATTTGGGCAGAAATGATCAATACCTCTGCTTGTTCGTCTTTGACAGCATCTTGAACAGTTTTTACATACGCATTGCCATTGAGGATAGATTTCTCATCCACGTTGCACACGTACATGACTGGCTTTTCGGTTAGCAGAGATAGATCAGTGATATACTCTTTGTCTTCATCTGTAATAGGGGCGGTGCGGACTGATTTTCCTGATTCTAGATGATGTTTAACCATGTTACAAACCTCATAGGCTTTTTTTGCATTTTTGTCGCCCCCTGTTTTTGCCATTTTTTCGACTTTCTGTATCTTCTTTAGAATGGTTTCTAAGTCTTTTAACTGAAGTTCAGTGTCGATAATCTCTTTATCTCTTAAGGGGTCAACGGAGCCATCTACATGGATCACATTTGGATCGTCAAAGCAACGTAATACGTGTATTATTGCATTGGTAGAACGGATATTTCCTAAAAATTGATTTCCTAAACCCTCGCCTTTGCTAGCCCCTTTTACTAGCCCTGCAATATCAACGATCTCTATCGTATTGGGTACCACACGATTGGGTTTCACGAGCTCGGCTAATTTGTTTAGACGTTCATCGGGTACCGTAATCACGCCGACATTGGGTTCTATTGTGCAAAATGGGAAATTTGCTGCTTGTGCCTTTGCATTTGATAGGCAATTAAAAAGAGTTGATTTTCCAACATTCGGTAATCCAACGATTCCACATTGTAAGGCCATGTATTCTACTATTGAGGATGCTTTTGAGATGCACCAAAAGGGTGCGCCAATTTTGTGCAAAGATAAAAATTATGAATGGCTTTTTCTTTGTGGTGTGTATGATAATTCTGCATCCTCTTTGTGTATGGAATACGTTATTGGTCGCAGAAAAAGTACGTTGTTAGGAAAAGAACATTTTAATGGCAACAAGAATAAGAACTACGCTGAATAGTTTTTTAAGTGCTTCTTGTGGGAGTCCAATTGATAACTTAGCTCCAAAAAAACTGCCAATAATAAATCCTATACAAATGATGGTTGCTGCTCGAATATCTACAAATCCTTCCTTATAGTATGACCAAGCAGCTAATAGACCAATGGGGGGAACCATTAAAGCAAGCGTGGTGCCTTGTGCAGATTTTTGGGAAAAATGGAGCAAAAACATAAGTGCTGGAATAATGATTATTCCTCCACCAATACCGATGATCCCGCTTAAAATGCCAGCTACTAAACCAATGATAAGGAGCAAGAGTAGTGTTTCCATATTGTTCATCGTTAGCAAAGGTAAATGAAGTTGCTTGAAAATAAAAAGTGATATTTTTTGAAGTATTCGCAAGAAAATGATTCATTCGGAAAAATGATAACTTACTGCAAGGCGTGATACTTCGGATAACCACATCTGTTGCTGTTTTGTACGTAGTAATGCACTGGTTATAAAATAGTCGGTAGTGGAAGACTTTTACAAAAATTGGCCCACTATTGCAATATAACGCCTTATTGCTATTTTTGGTGTGTCAGGCTTTAGGTTAGGCTTAAACAAAAATTAATTTAAATGGCATAAAAAATGTGAATTATGACAAGTGATGAAAAAATAAGGAGTGCTTTAGAAACTAAAGACTGGAAAGAAATTAAGGTTACCGATTCTTGGCAAATATTTAAAATCATGGCTGAGTTTGTAGATGGATTTGAGAAGTTGGCCCGCATCGGTCCCTGCGTTTCTATCTTCGGGTCGGCACGTACCCATGAAAGCAATAAACATTATAAAATGGCTGAAGATTGTGCTCGTTTACTTACCGAGCGTGGGTATGGGGTTATTTCAGGTGGCGGTCCAGGTATTATGGAAGCAGCCAACAAAGGTGCTTTTGAGGCTGGTGGAAAATCTGTTGGACTCAATATTGATTTACCATTTGAGCAATTTCATAACAAATATATTGACAAGGATAAAGTATTGGCATTTGACTATTTCTTTATCCGAAAAGTCATGTTCATGAAGTATTCCCAAGGATTTATCGTGCTGCCAGGCGGATTTGGTACCATGGATGAGTTATTTGAAGCCTTAACCTTGATTCAGACGGGTAAAGTTGCTCGTTTCCCAATCGTATTGGTTGGTTCAGACTATTGGGGGGGCTTAATTGATTGGATAAACAAAATCATGCTTAAATCTGAGAAAAATATCAGCGAGGAAGATCTTAATCTGTTCCGCTTGGTAGATACTGCTGAAGAAGCGGCGGGACATATTTTTAAATTTTATGAGAAGTATTCCTTGAAGCCTAATTTTTAAGGCACTCAAAAATGTAAAATGTCGAAAAGTATATCAAGATATATTTTTTGGCATTTTCCTATAACCCATTCAAACTTAAATCCTACTTTGAGGCGAACTTTCCACTCCTTTTCCAGATAATCTCTCAAAAAGCAGCCCGATAAAACGTTTCTATTTTTTGATATTTGAATCATGAACAAAATTCTTGTAGCCAACCGTGGCGAAATTGCTTTACGTGTGATGCGCTCGGCCCGAGAAATGGGTATTTCGACTGTGGCAGTGTATTCTGAAGCTGATCGAGATGCCTTACATGTGCGTTATGCTGATGAGGCAATTTGTATTGGTGCTCCACCTTCTAGCCAGTCCTATTTGGCCATCGATAAGATAATCGATGCGTGTATGCAAACGGGTGCCGACGCTATTCATCCAGGATATGGGTTTTTATCTGAAAATGCTGATTTTGCTCGTCGAGTGAAGCAGGCGGGACTGATACTGATAGGCCCTTCGCCAGAAGCAATGGAGATCATGGGGAATAAGCTTTCTGCAAAAGCTGCAGCGTTGCAATACCAAATTCCGCTAGTGCCTGGCACCGAAGAAGCCATTACAGATATCAATGATGCTAAGTTAAGAGCCATCGAAATAGGTTTCCCCATCCTGATAAAGGCTGCTGCTGGCGGTGGGGGTAAAGGAATGCGCATAGTGGAAAATGTGGCAGACTTCGAAGAACAAATGCAATTAGCTACATCGGAGGCAAAATCGGCTTTTGGGGATGGATCTGTGTTTATTGAGCGCTATGTTTCGTCTCCGCGTCATATCGAAATACAAGTTTTAGGCGACAATTATGGGAATATTGTGCATTTATTTGAGCGCGACTGCTCCATTCAAAGAAGGCATCAAAAAGTAATTGAAGAGGCTCCGTCTGCTGTGTTGACACCAGAAATTCGAGCAAAAATGGGCAAGTGTGCGGTCGATGTGGCACGCTCTTGCAAGTATATTGGTGCTGGTACGGTTGAGTTTATTTTGGATGAAAATTTAGATTTTTTCTTTCTAGAGATGAATACGCGTCTGCA
>CAIOLR010000478.1 GCA_903859135.1 uncultured bacterium
AATAAAATGGTCTTAGTGTTATCAAAAGCAAACTTTATTCATCTACAGCTTGTATCGTTTCAATTAACCATTTCAGGTGTGCCATGATCTTATCAGTAATGTCATGAGGTCATATCAAATACTAAAAATGAGTACTTTTGGTTCAAAATGATGTAAAAAGTGACTAGAAGAAATAAATCATACTTCATAATCTATCGCAGATATACCAGAAGTGTTAAATACGTGATGGTAGGTTTGTGTGTTCTGATTATTACGTTGGTTTTACCTAAACAAGCACATTTTAGATTTGAGTATGAGAAAGGGAAAATGTGGATGCAAAAGGATTTGATATCGCCTTATCGTTTTGCCATCAAAAAAACGAATGCTGAAATTGAAAAAGATCGTCAAGAAATATCGCATTCTTTTCCCCCGATTTATCAGAATAATCTGGAGATAGTAAGTAAATCTATGCAGGATTTTAATGCTGATTTTGAGATCGAATGGAAAAATCCTTTAATCTCTGAAGCACAAAAAAACAAATACAAAGCTGTTGGAAATACCTTGCTAAAAGATATTTATAATCGTGGTGTAATAATTCTTGTAAAAAAACACCAATTAGCTAGTCCTAATTATTCATTTAACTTATTAACAAATAATATAGCTAAATACATCAATACGATTGATGTACATACAATTAAGTCAGGGTTAACATATGCCAAGCTGAAAATAGATCAAGATCAGTCTATCAAAAACAAAAGCTGGTTGCTTAATTTAATAGAAAATCATTTACAGGCGAACTACATCTACGATGAGCGTTTAACAGACAAAATTGAGGAAGATGCGTTGGTGAATATTTCAGTTACTCGTGGAGTAGTCCAGCAAGGCGAACTTATTATAGCTCGTGGAACAACTATAAGCGAAGAGATCTATCAAAAACTAGAATCGTTACGCGATACATTCGAAGAAAATGCCAAGGTGATTGGTAATCGTAATGTGGTCTTATTTGGGCAATTTCTATTGGTTGGCTTAACGGTTATTCTGCTTGTTATTTTCCTATATCTTTTCCGAAAAGATATTTACTACGATAATCGAAAACTATTTTTGATTTTGATGATTGTTACATGTATGCTGATCGTTTTATCCTGGTCTATTAAAATAAAGCTTCCAAGTGTATATTACATTCCGTATTGCATTGTTCCCATCATTATACGAATACTTTTTGATACCCGTTTGGCATTAAACATTCATTTACTGGTTGTTTTAATAGCTGGTTTTTTTGTTCCCAATAGCTTTGAATTTACTTTCTTACAAATTACTGCAGGGATGGTGTCCATTTATAGCATCAAGAATCTGATTAAAAGAGAACAGTTTCTTGTTTCCGCTGTATTGATTTTCTGTAATTACTTTGTGGCCTATTTGGGTATTTTGTTTGTTCGAAATGGTTCCATATCTAGTATAGAGTGGGTCAACTTTATTCCATTTGTATTTAGTGTTCTTTTTTCATTATTAGCTTACCCCTTAATTTATGCTTTTGAAGAGTTATTTGGTATTACTTCAGATGTTTCTTTGATGGAACTAACGAATACCAACATGAAGCTCTTGCGTGATTTGGCGTACAAAGCACCAGGTACATTCCAGCATTCGCTTCAGGTAGCGAATCTTGCCGAAGCTGCCATTTTCAAAATAGGTGGTAATGCTTTGCTCGTAAGAGCAGGTGCCTTGTATCACGATATTGGTAAAATGGACGACCCTCAATATTTTATAGAAAATCAAAATACGGGGGCTAATCCACATGATACATTGCCCTATGAGAAAAGTGCCCAAATTATTATCCAACATGTGAATAAAGGAGTTGAAATGGCTCGTAAACATCGGTTACCAGAAACGGTCATTAACTTCATTCGCACGCACCATGGTAACACACGTGTAGATTACTTTTATCAATCTTTTTTGAAAAATTTCCCAGAACAATTGGTCGATGAAAATACATTTCGATATCCTGGGCCAATACCTTTTTCAAAAGAAACGGCTGTATTGATGCTTGCCGACTCTGTAGAAGCAGCGTCTAGAAGTTTGAAAGAGCCAGATGCTCAAAGCATCAGTGATCTGGTAGAACGCATTATTAATTATAAGCTAGATCAAAACCAGCTGATTAATAGTGACATCACACTAAAAGATATCGAGATTATTAAATCAATATTTAAGGCGATGCTTATCGGTATTTACCATGTTCGCGTGGATTATGTACTAAAGTGAATTATTTTTTTGTAACGATTGTTGAATTGCTATATTTGCAGTCCCTAGAAAATAAGTGGGGCTTTGAAATACTATTAGGAGAGATGCCTGAGTGGCCGAAAGGAACAGTTTGCTAAACTGTCGTACTGGAAACGGTACCGAGGGTTCGAATCCCTCTCTCTCCGCTTTTGAACTTATGTTAGTTGGAATATTTGCTTATTCTATTTAGGATAAAATCATCCATTTAACTAATATATTAAGGTAGTGTATCCAAATGTATGATGGGATTTTGAGAAAAAACAGCAAAGGCGAACTTTGCATTTATGCTAATAAGTCAAAGTTTATGTTGCCCTTACTGTTTAGGGCCAAAAGTGGTAAAAAATGGTCG
>CAIOLR010000479.1 GCA_903859135.1 uncultured bacterium
GTTCCAATGATGTACTGGCATAGTCCATTTTTCAGCTATTTTTTGGACAGCCAAATACACCAATTTCAAAAGTGCATTATCTGATGTGAAAGCCCCTTTAGTTTTGGTCACTTTGCGTACCTAACGATGAAATCCTTCCAGAATATTGGTGGTATAAATCACCCTTCGGATATGAGTATCATACTTGAAAAAAGTGGATAAAGTATCCCAGTTGGCATACCATGACTTGAGAGGAACGGGGTGTTTTTTACCCCATTTCTCATCTAGCTTGATCAGGTTTTCATAACCCTGTTCTAAGGTTGATGCCTGGTAAACAACCTTCAAATCAACCATAAACGGTTTTTTTTCTTTCTCTACAACATATCGTAAGCTGTTGCGGATTTGATGAACTACACAGGTTTGTATTTCTGTCTTGGGGAACACTGCATGGATAGCCTCAGAAAAGCCCTTTAGGCCATCTACGCAAGTGATTAAAATATCCTCAACCCCTCTGTTTTTAAGGTCCGTTATAACAGATAACCAAAATTTTGCTCCCTCATTTTCAGAAACATACATCCCTATTAAATCCTTTCTGCCTCGTAAGTCGAGGGCTAAAATATTGTAAATAGCTCGAGTAACAACACTGCCTCCTTCACGAACCTTATAGTGCATACAGTCCATATAAACGAAAGTATAAATCGGATCTAGCGGTGGTGATCGCCATTCATTCATGGCTGGAATAACCTTGTCTGTGATCGTAGATAATGCAGTTGAGCCTCCAGTTCGTCAGCTAATGCAGACTCTAAAAAATGCTTCAGTAAAGGGGCAAATATCCCTTGTTCAACATTTAATGGCTTGCCAGCATACATACTTTTGATTGCTGCTGCTTTGAACTTCTCAAAGTCAAATCCTGTCTTCTCTGTCATAATTTATTCTGTGGGTAAAGTTAATTAGCTTTCTATCAATTTTTTAACCTTGACACAGTTCACTGGACAGTCTCGTTCTGCGTTCTGAAAAAATGATCAGTCTTGCCTTAATCCTGTAAGTTGCATTTACTACTTGAATTCAAGTATTATAAGATAGCTAGGGATTGTTTTTTGTCAGTCAGCAGCTAAAAAATATACATCACATGTATAACAGGAGTATATGTTTGATCTTAAACAGGGGCTTTTTATTCGTTACACAAAGACATTTACCTGTCAACCAATAGTTTGTAAGAGCGTGATGTATTCCCTTGATGTAGTTTATAAATATAAATCCCCTCATGTAAGTCATTTAGATGCACGAAAATGCAATGGTGTCCTTTACGTATAAATTGATTCAATATGCTCTTTACAAGTTTTCCTGAGGCGGAGTAGAGGTTTAAAGTGGTTTGTCCGCTACTGGAGATAGTAAAATTGATATTCGTATAGTCATGAGCCGGATTGGGATACGCATGTTCAAGTTCGATACCAGATAACGCAGGTTTGGGGTCAGGTCCACTACCTGTTAGCGCACGGTATATATTTAATCGACCACTTCCTAACCAACCACGATATGAGGAGTTTTTCGAATCAATATGATCAGCAGTGGCTTTCAATCGCTCTGCAACCTCCTCCATCGTTAACGAAGGAAACTTAGCCTTGACCAAAGCAGCTGCACTTGCTACAATTGGAGTCGCCATTGAAGTACCAGTCATATAGCCATAACTATTGTCAAATATCGTGCTATATATATATCTGCCTGGTGCCGAAAGAGATACATGCCTACCCCACTTTGAAGATTTACTTTTCTGATCTATGTTTGAAACATTAGCAACTGCAAAAACGCCATTATAAGCTGCTGGATATTCTATTTGATTGAGGTGTTTGTCTGCCTCTATATTTCCTTTTGCACCTTTCATGTTACCAGCTGCGGCTATCACTAAACAATCTTTTGAAATAACATCATTAATGACGTTTTGTTCAAAACTACTATAATATCCCACACGCCCTCACGAGCAGTTAATTATTTTAGCACCATGGTTAGCCGCATATTCTATTGCAAGACAAGTATTCATCATACGATCATCACCAGAATCATCAGATACTTTCAAAATAAGTAGCTTCGCATAATTATTTGCGATACTGGCAATTCCTTTATTATTATTAGTCACCGCCGATGCCAAACCACTAATATGTACCCCATGTGAGCATTTTTGATTAACAATATTTGGATCATTATCTGGTTTCGGATTCTTCTTATCTGCTCCTACAAAATCCCAACCATTATAATTATCAATATACCCATCATGGTCGTCATCTATTCCATTGATAGGGTCAGCTTCATTGTGATAAATATTAGCTGCTAAATCTTCATGATTTAATTGTGATCCTGAATCTATAATGGCAATAATGACAGGAGTAGTAGAACCAATAGGGACCTCCCATGCTTCAGGTGCATGCACTTGCTCTAAATAATCCTGCTTGTCCAAATAGAAATCATTGGGGGGGTAATTATAATAGTTGGCATAGGGATAATGGGGGCTATAATCCACTCGATCGATGTCGGAATGATCGTATCTCCCTTGTTCATCGTCGAGGTAAGATGGCTCTGCATATTCTACATTTGGGTTTTCCAATAGTTCATTGATCACGCGTTCAATTCCAGCAGTGGACGAATATTTAATTTCCACGATATGTCTCAAGCCAAACTTATCAGGAGAGGCAGGATCGCCCTGATCAAATAATTGTTTTACTTGATCTATAGAGGCTGATTTTATATTAAGAGCTTGTATCTCTGTTGAACGTATTGATATTTTCCCCTCAGCATTGATGCTTCTAAACTTTAAGATTATCGTATGGGGTATATAATCTTTACTGGAAATTCCTTTTGGAAGAATGAAACACTTCGTGTCTGGCTTTTTGGGAGCATCTTGCCCAAAGAGGTTTAATGAAATTGAAACAAATAGCAGCAGTACCAACCATTTCATATGATTAAATATACAAATTTTAATAAA
>CAIOLR010000480.1 GCA_903859135.1 uncultured bacterium
AGAGAAACCCCAAATATTCTATTCAATTTTTCTGTTGAACCCAATGCTAACCAATAGCACAGGATTTAGGGTGCATTGTGCATTCAAACCCAAAATCCTGTGCATTCCCCTTCCTAGTAAGTTAACAAATCCTGATGCAGACAATTACTACCAGGTAGGAACTATTAATGAGCCGTTACTTCCGTATTCTCAAAATGAAGATTTTGTTTTTTCAACACATGGCCCACTTTCCATGCAAAGAATGCGAGATAAGCGAAACACAATACAGGAATGATATATGAACTGTGAATATCTGTTAAGTCGGCAAAGCCTCCTTGCAAAGGCGGAATAATACCCCCTCCTAGAATCATCATGATTAAAAATGCAGAACCCTGACTTGTAAATTTCCCTAAACCAGTGATCGATAATGCAAAAATGCAAGGCCACATAATGGAACAAACCAATCCACCACTGATGAATGCAAACAAGCCAATGGTTCCTGTGGATAGCAGTCCGATAGTCATCGCCAAAACTCCAAGACCACCCAATATCATTAATAGTTTAGCAGGTTTCTGTTGAGCCCAGAAATTGGCTGCAATTAAAACGATTATGCAAATGGCATACATGTACATATCACTCACCTTATTTCCACTCAACCAATTAGCTGCCAATATTACTCCAAATGCAAGAAAAGGCACTACCACCGTTAAAACAGTTCTGGTGGATTTTTTAACATTGAAGACAGTAATGGCACTTGTCCACCTACCAATCATTAAACTCCCCCAATACAAGGAAATAAAATGAGATATCTGCGATTCATCTAATCCTCCAAATTGAGGTGTTTTAAGTAGCGCGCCCATGTTACTTTGTATAGCAACTTCTACACCTACATACACAAAAATGGCAATCATACCCCACACCAATTGTGGATATTTCATCGCACCCCAACCAGCACTATTTTTCTGGGCTGATTTATTTGCTGAGAGAAGTATACCCACTATACTAATTACCGCAACAGTTAGCAATATGATCGTGCTATACGATTTTAAAAAGTCGGGTAAAGACTCATTCAGAATAAACAAGTATGGTTCTAATGGAACCAATAAAAAGTTAATTGTAATTAAACCGATAATTGCCCCTGTAATCATTAACATCGTTTTGGTTGCATTGCCAGACTTTTCACACCCTTCGTCTGAAGTTACTCGAGGCATTTTAGCCACGGCAAATATTCCAGCTACTAATAAGAATACACCACCCAAAATCATATAGAGGCTATTGATCGAGCCTATCGATGCATTAATTACCTGATCATGAGTAGTCGCTACGGTTCCGAACAAAACAAGCGTAACAATAATGGGCCCTACCATGGTACCAAAAGAGTTTACCCCTCCTGCCAAACTCAAACGATGTGCTCCTGTTGCTGGATCCCCCAACGCAATTGCAAATGGATTAGCAGCTGTTTGTTGTAAAGAAAATCCTAATGCAATCACAAAAAATGCTCCTAGAATGAGCATGTATTCTCCAGAATTTACAGCAGGAATCATACAAAATGCACCAACTACAGAAACAATCAATCCGTAGACAATTCCATTTTTAAAGCCAATTTTATTCAAAATATCATATCCAACACCTGTTGAAATCAGATATAATATCAAAGAACCAATAAAATAAGCACCATAAAAAGCAGAATCAACCAATTGGGACTCGAATTGGGTGAGATGAAAGTGTGTTTTGCAAAAAGGAATAAAAATACCATTTGAAGCTCCTAGAAAGCCCCAGAAAAAAAACACCATAACCAGTGTGTACAGCGCTGACCCATAGTTTTTTTGCTCGATTTGTTTCATTTTTTAGAGTGTTTTTTTTAAAATTTGGTCGAACTTAGTTGAAATTTATTACATATCTAAAATTTTCATGTATTTAATTTGTTTTTTACTGGCTATGAAGTTGTCATGAGCCATTTAAATTATTCAGAATTTGTGAGCAGAAGCTCATGATGGTTTGGCGCGTTTAGCACAAATTAGAGCGAAAGCTATCCATTTTAGAACATTAATTTGCATATTCGCTAAAAAAGAAATAAAAAAGGGCAGAACGAACAAATGATTGAAACAATTATAGCAGGTATTGGGTTTGGGATAGTGCTTTCTATTATAGGAGGAGCTGTATTTTTTGTTTTGCTAAAAACGAGTATCGAAAAAGGATTTCATGCTGGGGTTTCCTTTGCTGCTGGGGTTTTACTAAGTGATATTGTTTTTGTAGCACTTGTTATTTATGGCTCATCTTACCTAGCACTTGAAAACCAATACCGTTTACCTATCGGTATCACGGGAAGTGCAATTTTACTTTCTATTGGAATTTACTATCTGTTCAAAAAACCAGTAATCAACTATGAAGATAAGTCTTCAAAACGGCACAATACGGGCTATTTTCTGAAAGGATTTTTCATGTGTATATTCAATCCAGCGGTTTTATTGTATTGGATTAGTGTTGCTGGTGGGGCTATTTCTATCACAGGACAATTCAATCCGAAGAAAATTATTCCACTTTTTGCTTCCATCCTCATCACTCAATTTAGCCTAGACGTAACCAAAGCCTATTATGCGAATAAGTTACGTTATCGGATTAAAGCACACATGATTTCCAAGTTAAATAAAGTTGCAGGGGTATTGGTTATTCTGTTCGCTATCCGAATGATACTTAATTTAATTCTGGGTCACTCTTTGATTTAGATATAAAATTCAATACGCTCGCTGATTCTTCCCTTCAACCCAATTCATAAAGGCTTTATTCACCACCTGATTACCTCCTGGTGTTGGATAATTACCCGAAAAATACCAATCACCCAAATGATGGGGACAGGCTTGATGCAAATTTTCTATAGTCTGATAAATTACTTGCACTTCGGCACGTAACCCTTTGGGAGTAATAATTTGGGCTATCCGATCCGCTATTTCCTGATCTGTAAAAGGCTCGTAAATAGCCCTAACGTGATTTTCAATCTGCTCATTTCCTACTGGTGCTGAATCAGCACATTGTTGATATACTTGATTGATCACCTGCGATGCCCCCCTTTCCTTCAGTAAAGAAATGGCTGCTTCAAATGCAATAAATTCGCCCATTCGCGACATATCAATTCCATAACAATCTGGATAACGAACCTGGGGGGCGGACGAAACTACCACCATGCGTTTAGGTCTCAGTCGATCTAAAATTTGTAGAATGCTTTGTTTCAAGGTAGTTCCACGAACAATAGAGTCATCCAAAACTACCAACGTATCTATGTCTTGCCTAATTAAACCATACGTGGTATCATACACGTGCGCAACCATGTCCTGCCGATCGGCATCCTGAGTAATAAAGGTTCGGAGCTTAGCATCCTTCACCGCAATTTTTTCAATTCTTGGTGCCATGCTCAATACATGCTCGAGCTCCATATCCGATATTTTATCCTTGCGATTCAACAGGGTATCTCGCTGCACTTTTTTAACATATTTATGAATACCTTCCGCCAAGCCATAAAATGCTACTTCAGCAGTATTGGGAATATATGAAAAAATAGTGTTTTCCAAATCGTAGTCGACTGCACTTAATACCTGAGGACACAACAATCGGCCCAACTGTTTACGCTCTCGGTATATCTCTGCATCGCTCCCACGCGAAAAATAAATCCGCTCAAACGAGCACGACCGTTGTGTAACTGGCTTACAAAACTGCTCCTCGGCAATTTTACCGTTCTTTTTTACAATAAGTGCATGGCCTGGCTTAATCTCTTTGATATCCTCGAAAGGTATGTTAAAAGCCGTTTGGATGGCAGGACGTTCGGATGTAACGACCACCACTTCTTCATCCTGATAATAAAATGCGGGCCGAATACCTGCTGGATCTCGCATCACAAAAGCATCGCCATGACCCAAAAATCCCGAAATAGCATAGCCCCCATCCCAGGTTTTAGCAGAGCGATGAAGTATTTTAGGCACATCCAAATGCTCCGCTATTTGATGTCTAATTTCAAGATTGGAGTGTCCCGCTGCCTTGAATCTGTCAAAAAGTGCTTGGTTCTCTGTATCTAAAAAATGACCTATTTTTTCGAGCACGGTTACAGTATCAGCTTGCTCTTTGGGATGTTGTCCTAGTGCATATAACTGGCCCAATAATTCATCCACATTAGTCATATTGAAATTGCCAGCAATAACGAGATTACGAGTCATCCAGTTATTCTGACGCAAGAATGGGTGACAGTTTTCTACGCTATTCCCTCCATGAGTTCCGTAACGCAAATGCCCCATCAATACTTCGCCTGTGAAACTCATATTTTGTTTGAGCCAATCAGTATCCTGCATCCGTTCAGGATTGTTTTTCTGAATGGTCCCAAAATCATGCTGCACATATTCGAAAATTTCAGAAACAGCTTTAGCTCCCACAGCACGGTATCTGTCAATGTATCTATTGCCTGGCTTCATATCGAATTTAATGGTCGCTATACCTGCTCCATCTTGTCCTCGGTTATGTTGCTTCTCCATCAATAAGTACAACTTATCCAAGCCATAAACAGCAGTGCCATACTTTTCATTATAATAAGATAGGGGCTTTAAAAGGCGGATGAGTGCAATGCCACACTCATGTTTAATCTGATCGCTCATAACGGATGATGAGCTTGCAAAGGTATAGGTTTTGAGCAGAAGGAGGAAGTGGAAAAATTAAGTATACATCTCAGTTCACAACCATCCGAACTTTTTTAAAAAATCCACCAAAAGTCTATTCTATAGCTAGGAAAGTATTTTTTTTGATTAAGCCATGGAAAATAAGTCGGGCTGTAAGTCTCCTTTAAATTTTATCTTGGTTTGTTTAGGTCTAACATCTCGAGCTACAGGGTGTATTTTTTCAATGACATAGTCTATCGTTA
>CAIOLR010000481.1 GCA_903859135.1 uncultured bacterium
ACTGTTTTCATCTTCTCTTGATATAAAACAATTTTCTTTTGACGTTCGGCATCCATCTGCTCTAAAGCCGTTTGCTTTGTTTTGGCAAAAGTTTGAAAACTGGCATCAGCAACCTTCATTTCAGGCATGACTTGTAATAGTTCGCTCGAGTTGATATGCCCTAATTTTTGTTGTGCATTTGCTGTATTTCCTGCTATCAGGAATCCTACTCCAAGGAATACAACCTTTAATCCTACTCCCAGTAATGCAACTTTAATTGAATTTTTCATGTGTATAATTTGTTTTTTCGTTGTTTTTTGTCTTTTTATGGAACTCAAGAGTCTTTTCGCTAAGGTTTTTAGTGGTCATGAAGCGATCATGAACCATTTAATCATTCAGCTTTTGTGAGTGGCGACTCAGGATAGTTTCATGAGTATATCTATCTAATTTTTTTATTAGAATTTCGCGCTCTAATTTACTACTTTTTTTGTTTTGATAAATCACCGTCAGGCTTGTAGCCTAAACGAGTAACCACATCTTTGCTTTTATCTAATCTAGGACTACCATACAAAAAAGTGATCTCACTATTTTTATCAAAAACCATATCCAATTGGAGTGCATCGGCCATCGCTTGTATTGCTTTAGCCACACGGTCTTGAATGGGTTTCATTAATTTACTACGCTGCTTAAATAGGTCTCCCTCAAATCCAAATTTGAGACGTTGATAGTCTTTTGCAATCTCTTCTTTTTCCTTAATTTCATTTTCACGTTGTTTACGCATCTCTTCTGTGAGCAAAACCTGATCTGCTTGATAGGCTTTCGTTAGTTTATCAACTTCTGCGAAACGATTATCAACTTCTTTTTGCCAGTTGGCAGATAACACGTCCAATTGTTTTTGAGCAGAGCTGTATTCTGGGATATATTTTAAAATATAATCACTATCGACATACGCAAAACGCTGTGCAAATAAACTTGCCGATGCAAAAAAAACGAATAGGAAAATGATGACAACCTTCTTTTCTACATTCATGGTATTATTAATTAAATCCATTAAGAGATTGCGCCATACTAAAATGAAAATTCCACCCCGGTTGATATAATCTACCTGTTTGAGAATCGTTGATCTTATCAAACCCATAACCATAATCAATGCCCAACAACCCGAAGATAGGCAAAAATACACGTGCACCAATTCCTGCAGATTTTCTAACATTAAATGGAGCAAACTCTTTCATTGTGTTCCATGTATTTCCTCCTTCTGCAAAAGCCAGTATAAATATGGTCGCCTGCTGACTCAAGGTAATTGGATGACGTAATTCTAATACATATTTATTGAATATGGGGCTTCCTGATTGTTGGGCAGCGAAGGCATCGGCTCCAAGTGGGGTAACCGCACCGTTAGCATATCCACGCATACCAATTACTTCTGAACCCTGTAAAAAATCAAAGCCCTGCATGCCATCTCCTCCAAGTTTAAAACGTTCAAAGGCCGATTGCCCTACAGCACTGTTGTAGTATCCCAAAAAACCGAACTGTGCCTGAGTCTTCAAAATTAACTTACCATAAATACGCTGGAACCACTGCGACTCAAACTTTACTTTGAAATATTCCGTAAACCGATATTTGTCTTGATCAGATGCGGTCAAATAATTGGTGCCATTTAATAGCGAGTATGGGGGTGTTGCCTGCATAGTTAGTTTAAAATTTGAGCCCGAAGTAGGATAAATGGGGGCATCCACAGAATTTCGGCTAATTTCTTGAGTCAAGTTAAAGTTATAAGCGGTTCCATTAGATAGTAAGAAGCCTGGATAATTGGTCAACTTATATTGCTTTAGCTCTAAAGACGTATTTGTTTGCAAGTAATCATATGGAAGTAAACGCTGACCTAAACTGAAAGTCACACCATCCATTCGTATTTTTTGTAAACTCGGGTTGCCTGCCCCCAAACCGTTGGACCGTACAGAGGTGAATGCACTTACCCCAAAATAAATTGGTTTTTTCCCACCAAGCCAGGGTTCAGAGAAAGAAAGATTATACGACTGGTACTGTTTCCCATTCGTTTGTGCACGAATACTTAGTTTCTGGCCATCACCTTTAGGTACGGGCCTCCAAGCATTTCCGTTAAATACATTACCCATCGAAAAATTATTGAATGTTAGGCCCAGTGTCCCAACAATAGTACCATTCCCGAAACCTCCCGAAAGCTCGACTTGATCGGATGGTTTTTCTACCACATTATATTCAATATCTACAGTACCCTCATTTGGATTAATATTGATTGGTTTTGGATCAGTTTTTTGATCGTCAAAATTTCCCAATGTGGCAATTTCTCGAACACTACGGATTATTGCCGCCTTGGAAAACTTCTGACCTGGTTTGGTTCGTATCTCTCTTAAAATAACCCGATCATTGGTTAGTTCATTACCCTTTACGGTGACTTTACTAATGGTGTACTGTGGTCCTTCATATATCCTCAATTCCAAATCAATGGTATCACCATAAACTTTCGTTTGGACAGGGTCAATATTAAAAGTAAGATATCCATCATCCATATACAAAGAGGATACATCATCTCCACTAGGGCTACTATTTAGCTTTTTGTTCAATCTTTGGTCGCTAAATATTTCACCTTTCCCTACCCCTAATATTTCATTCAAAAATTTTGTTGGATATTTTGCATTGCCTACCCATGTAATATTTCCAAAAAAATACTTAGGTCCTTCATGCAATTTGATATGAATATCCACCGTTTTGTCGGTGTGCCTTTTAACGGTATCCTCTAGTATTTCGGCATCCTTATATCCCTTTTCTTGTAATTTTGCGATCAAGTTTTGTTTACTTTCCTCATATTTATCTTGAACAAACTTCCCTGGTCCGAAAATTCGATAAAATGCTTTTTGCTTGGTCTTTTTCAAATACCCTCTGAGCTGAGCATCTGTAAATTTTTGATTTCCCTCAAAACTGATGTGATTTACAACCGTACGACGATGTTTGTCAACCTGTGCAGTAAGAATGAGATTATTCACTTCTGTGGTGTCTTTCGTTTGTGAAATAGTGACGTCTGCATTCAAATATCCTTTTTCATTAAAGTATTTTTTAATAGCATTGGATATGGTATTAAGCAGATTCTGATTCACAATCTTGCCTTTTTTATTATCCAGTTTACCGCGTACCTCTTCTGCCTGACCTTTACGCAAGCCTTTGATCTCAATACGTGTTAATCGAGGACGCTCGATCACTGCAATATCAAAATAAATGGAGTCGCCCTTTATTTGGGTGATATTCAACTTGACATCATCTAGTAAGTCCTGCGCCCAAAGATTTTTTATTGCACTTGCCGTAGCGTCTCCTGGAACACTAATACGTTCTCCTCTAGTCAGTTTCGAAATCGTAATCAATGCATCTTTATCTAAAAACTGAACACCACTAACGGTAATTCCTGCAATAACATACTCTTTGGGACTCAAATAATTAACATCCTCACCTGAGGTACGAATACCATTTCGCCCAAATTGGGCCATCACCGAAGTACTGCTTGAAATAAGTAAAAATATAATAAATGAAATACGATTCATGTGCTATTTTTGAGTGTGCTAAATTAACGGAAAGAACGAAAGAATTAATTTAATTGTTCACTAATCATACCAAAACGTCTTTCTCGTTTTTGATAATCAATTACTGCATGAAACAAGTCTTCTTTTCGAAAATCAGGCCATAGTTTGGGGGTAAAATACAATTCGGCATAAGCCAGCTGCCATAATAAATAATTACTAATCCTGAACTCTCCACCAGTACGTATCATCAGTTCTGGGTCAGGCATTTCTGCTGTATTTAAGTTTGCAGATACGAGCTGTTCATTAATTTCTTCTGATTTGAGTTCTCCATGTTCTACTTTTTGGACAAGTTGTCTAACCGCATTGGTAATTTCCCAACGTGAACTGTAGCTCAAAGCAAGCGTCAAGGTAAGCCCTTTGTTATTGCTTGTTTCAGCCATTGATACTTGGAGTTTTTTGTAAACTTTTTGAGGGAGTGATGTTAAATCTCCTATGGCATTTAAACGAATTCCATTATCCATTAATTTCCTAGTTTCGCTACTCATCGTCGAAACCATGAGTTCCATCAACGCGGATACTTCTAATTTGGGCCGATTCCAATTTTCTGTCGAGAAAGCATAGAGGGTTAGATACTTGATGCCGAGCTCCACTGCACCTTCTACGACATCTCTGACGGCTGACACGCCATTTTTATGCCCAAAAATGCGCATATTCCCCTTCTCCTTCGCCCAACGACCATTGCCATCCATTATAATAGCCACATGCTCGGGCAATTTATCCCTGTCTATTTGTTGAAGTAGGACCATTTATTCGTGTAATAAATATTTAATTAGACTCGTCTTCCGATCTACGCCTGTCTATATTTTTTTCTATAAAAAATATAGACAGGCGACAAAGGTAGAATTTTCATGGGTATTATTTATTTTTTAGTGGCTAGGGGGCGATCGTGAGCTGAATTAATCATTTAGGGTTTGTGAACGATAGGAGGCTCATGATGGTTTCTCATATGTATAATTTGTTTTTTTAATGGCTATGAAGCTATCATGAGCTGTATTTTTTACTAGTGGTTGTTTTTAGAGGTATTCGAAGAAGTCTCTTCGATAAGTTCATTTAGAGTTTATGAGTAGCAACTTGTACTTGTTTTACCATAAATTATATCGGATTCCAATGCCTGAAAATTGAGTATTCAAGCCCTTTTGAGCAAGGGTTCCTACAGGCAAACTGTGACATTTTTTCTCCATTTCTTGTTTTACCCCAAGCTTGTTATTTCGCTTTTATTTTAATAAATTAGATAATAATTAACTAATGATTAAATAGTTGGTGTCTCAAATTCATATATTTATGAAAGATTCATTAAAAAATTGGTCTAGCAAAATAGAAGTTCCAATTCGCTTAGAGAGAAATGATTCCTGGATCAATCCGAATACGCGACTAAGCTGTAAGTACTCCCCCGTCGTCGTCATGGATAATATGGAGTAAAGTGAGCCAGTGAATCTGGACAAAGTGAGCCACTTTGAAGTGGTTATGATTAGGCCATCTACAATTAGATTTAGTTCATTGTATTTCTCTTGATGAGGATGACAGTATGGCATAACTGAGCCACCCTGAAAGGCGTACAAGTTTATAATTAACCTTGATATTACCCTGCTAAAACGCAGCGAAAAATGTCAAATAAAC
>CAIOLR010000482.1 GCA_903859135.1 uncultured bacterium
ATTTCTTCTGCAGATACGACGTCGATTCGCTCAACCCCGTGCAAAGCAGCAAGCGAAGTTGGACCACTGACCAGTGTCACATCGGCACCTAAATCTGTCAGTACTTGCGCAATCGCATATCCCATCTTCCCCGACGAATGATTACCAATGAACCGCACAGGGTCTATTGCTTCATACGTCGGCCCAGCTGTTACGAGTGCTTTCTTACCGATTAATGTTTTTTTTTGGTAATGCTCGAGTATAAATTCGACGATTTTATCGGGCTCCTCCATCCGGCCTTCGCCAATTAAACCACTTGCCAATTCGCCATGGGCGGGCTTAATCAGGATGTTTCCAAAAGAGATTAGTTTGCTCACATTTTGTTGCGTAGCTGGATGCTTCCACATATCTAGATCCATTGCTGGTGCAAAATATACAGAACACTTTGCCGAAAGATACACGGCCGAAAGCAAATTATCACATAAGCCATTTGCAATTTTGGCGAGTGTATTGGCACTCAAAGGAGCTATTAACATTAGATCGGCCCACAATCCTAAGTCCACATGATTATTCCACTCACCTGTATCAGCCTTAAAATAAGCTGTTAGAACTGGGTTTTTAGAAAGCGTAGCAAACGTAAGAGGTGTGATAAAGTTGGCAGCATCTTTGGTCATAACCACCCGAACATTAGCTCCAGCTTTTATTAACAAACGAACCAAAAAAGCTGCCTTGTAGCTGGCTATTCCACCACAAACACCTACTAGTATATTTTTGCTTTTAAGCATAGATCTATGCTAAAAAGAGCAAATTAATTTTGCTCTTTTGAAGGGTTTCTGTAGTACACTTTACCATTTAAGAATTCATCAATGGCAACTAGCGAGGGCTTAGGCATTTGCTCATATTGTTTAGATACTTCGATCTGCTCTCTATTTTCAAAAATCTCTTCCAAATTATCGCTTGATGAAGTAAACTCTGCCAATTTACCCTGAAGTTCTTCTTTCATAGTATTTGCAACTTGATTGGCACGTTTTGAAATAACAACAATTGACTCATAAATATTATTAGTCGTTGTATCCAGTTGACGTACATCACGAGTGACGGTACTATGTGCTACGGTGCTTTTATTATTATTCATTTGAATTAGTTTGGGCCTCAGTTTTTTATTTTTTTTTATTTTTTTCTTTAACTCCCTCTACAGCTAAAACTTTAGCTTCCGGTTGTCTGTCTTCTTTTTTATCTTCTTTACTTTTTTCTTTAAGTTCCTCTTGAGCCAGCACCTTTTGTACGTCAATAATCCCCACTTCGGAGTTCTTTTTTAGTTGTTCGGCTTCTTTCAAATGTTTACTCGACGGATATTTGTTTACAAAATCAGCATAAAGCTGGATAGCCTCATTAAAGCGATCTTCCTGTTTAGTTTCAAAACTATTTTTAGCAAATAGGTATTGAGCCTTCATGATCAGAAGATCCATTTCTTCCGCATATTTCGTATCTGGAAAATCGCGCATGGAATTTTTAAATGCAATAATAGATGCTTTATAATCTCCGATATCCAAAAACAACTTCGCATTTGCGTATGATTTAGTTTCGAGCTTATTGCGCAAATCATCTATCAGTTTGCTTGCTTCTGCAACACGTTCACTTCTGGGGTATAAATTAATAAACAGCTGTAATGCATCAATTGCCTTAACTGTATTTTGCTGATCTAATGAATACACTGGAGATTCCAAATAATAACATTTGGCCGACATAAACCGGCATTCTTCTGCCCTAGAGCTATTGGGATAGGTTTCTGCAAATACTTTAAAGTGATACCTTGACGTCGTGTAATCCTTCATCTTAAAGTTGGTGTACGCATAATAGTAGTATAGCTCTTCAGCCTCTGCACGTCCCCGATAGCGTTGGGCCAAATCCTCGAACAAAATCAAAGCCTTGCTGTAGTACTTATTATTGTATAAGCGAAGTGCCTCTTGATATTTTTTAGTGATATCATTGCTGGCCCGCAATTTTTCAAATTTGCTTTTACAACTACCTAACAGCACTATAAATGATAAGAGAATCCCTAAAATTAATAATCGCTTGTTTTTAAACATAATGCAAAGTTAATCTATATTCGGTAGAAATCAATTTTTTATGGTTAAGACAGAGCAGGAAGTGATCGATTCCAAGGATAAATAAATAGCCTACCATTTCATTCTAGGGGAAGGTGCAACATCCTGCCCAACAAAATCTTTCTTCAAAAATTTATAGTGGGCTGTCATCGCGATCATAGCTGCATTATCCGTACAATATTCAAATTTGGGGATAAATATATTCCAACCATTTTCAAGCGCAGTGTCTGCTAGGTCTTTTCTAAGACCTGAATTAGCAGACACACCTCCTGCGATGGCAATATTTTTTATGCCATACTGTTGAGCAGCTAGCTTTAGTTTAGCAATTAAAATAGTCACAATACGCTTTTGGACCGATGCACAAAGATCGGCCAGATGAGTGGACAAAAAGTGAACATCCTGCTTGAGTTGATCTCTCATAAAATACAAAATAGCCGTTTTTAATCCGCTAAAGCTAAAATCTAAATGGGGTATTTTGGGTTCGGGAAAATGAAAAGCATTCGGATCTCCTTGTTGCGCATATTGGTCAATAAGTGGCCCACCGGGATAAGGCAAGCCCAATATTTTGGCCGTTTTGTCAAAAGCTTCCCCTGCGGCATCATCTAAAGTCTGCCCTATGATTTCCAAATCGAAATAATCTTTAACCAATACAATTTGTGTATGCCCTCCAGAAACAGTCAGACAAATGAATGGAAACGGAGGTTTTGGATCGTCAATAAAATGAGCTAAGATATGTGCCTGCATATGGTTCACCTCAATTAGAGGTATTCGATTCGCTAACGCAAATGCTTTTGCAAAGCAGGTTCCCACCAAAAGAGAGCCCAATAAACCTGGTCCACGCGTAAAGGCTATGGCATTCACGTCATTTTTGCGTATTTTAGCATTATCAATTGCTTGTTGTACGGTTGGGATTATATTTTGCTGGTGCGCGCGCGATGCAAGCTCTGGTACAACACCACCATAATTCTGATGAATAGCTTGATTGGCTATACTATTTGAGCATATTTTACCATCTATACAGACTGCGGCGGAGGTATCATCACAAGAGGATTCTATTCCTAAAATTATGAGCAATTGATGTCTTTATTAAATGAAATTAGTATTAAAGGGGTAAAAGTATCAAAAAAGTATTAAAAATAGCGCTTGGGACATTGGCTACACTCATCGTGTTGATAGCCTTTTTGTTATTTGCCTTACAATTTAGGCCTGTGCAAACTTTTTTTGCACAAATGGCTGCTCGATATCTTTCTTCGGAGTTACATACACGTGTGGAGATTAAAGGTTTGTACATCAAACCATTCAAATCATTAGTCTTGGAAGGATTTTATGTTCAAGATTTAGGAAAAGATACCTTGCTATATTCCCCCAAATTTACGGTTGATCTAAAATCCTTATCCATCGAAAAACGAAAAATTTTGGTGAATTCGATACATCTAGAAGGCAGTAAAGTCTATCTCAAAAAGTATAAAAATAAAACAACCAATCTCGCTTTTCTCATCAATTACTTTAATAGTGGAGCAAAAAAAACTTCAAAAAAACCATTTGACATATTTTTCGATCAGATTGTTCTGAGCAATATTGCATTC
Source organism: uncultured bacterium (assembly GCA_903859135.1). GTDB lineage: Bacteria > Bacteroidota > Bacteroidia > Sphingobacteriales > Sphingobacteriaceae > Daejeonella. The sequence goes on from CAIOLR010000482.1 coordinate 3,674, forward strand.
AAATACAAAAATTACGGAGATACCGCGAAAACCAATGGGATTAATTTTGAGGATCTTTCGCTAAGCAAATTGAGTGCAACTATTTTAGATTTAGAAACGAACAAACATATCGCGAAAGCGCAGTTAAATAATTTGACCTTTCGTGAAAAGAGTGGTTTTTATATCAAAAATCTAAGTGCGCTCACCACAGTAGATCAAGACCAAATGGAGTTTAAAAATCTGCTGCTTGAAACCCAACACACAAAAATGGGTAATTACTTTTTAATGAAATATAATACGTTTAAAGACTTTGATTCATTTGTAAGCAAAGTGTATATGAACGCTCGTTTTAAGGATACCCATATTCATTCTCGTGACATAGCCTATTTTGTTCCTGGGCTAAACAAAATGAACGTTGACATTCAACTAAGTGGAAATGCGAAAGGCAGCGTAAATGACATCAAGGCAAAATCACTATCCATTAAAACAGGCAAGACCACCTATTTAAAAGGAGATTTCGACATAAAAGGACTTCCTGTATTGAAGGAAACTTTTCTAGACCTCAATCTGAATCAGGCTTTTGTTAACAAACAAGATCTCGATTATATCATAGAAAATATAACGGGCAAAAAAGACAAACTAGTGCCTGCCATTGTCAATAAATTTGGCAACATTCATTTCAAAGGAAGATTTAGTGGCTTCACCAATGACTTTATTGCTTTCGGTGAGTTTAAGACCAAACTAGGCCGCATTGTTTCCGATGTACATATGAAAATTGATATCAAGGGTAACCCTAACTATTCGGGGGTCATCAAAACATATGATTTTGATTTGGGTAATCTGCTCGATGAAAGTAAACTAGGTCGTATTTCAGCAGTAGCCAATGTAACAGGACAAGGATTTAGCCTTGCTCATCTACACGAAAAAGCGAAAGGACAAATTGCCTATTTAGACTTCAATGGATACAGATATCATAATTTGGCATTGGATGGTAGCTATGAGAACAGGGAATTCAAAGGCCAAATACAAATTGATGATAAGAATTTAAAATTATCCTTTGCAGGAAAAGTAAACCTGAATCCGAAGTTACCCGTATTTAACTTTAACGCGACGATTCAAGAAGCGAACTTGAAGGAGCTCAATTTATCGAAAGACACCCTTAACGTGAGTGCAGAACTAGAAACCAATTTTTCTGGAGCTAATCTGGACAATATCCAAGGGAGCTTGGGCGTATACAAGGCCATATTAGCCAACTCCAGACAAGCCATGGTTATCGATTCCATCGCATTAATAGCTACAGGGATTGACAATAACCGCTCACTTTCCATTAAATCAGATATTTTAGATGCTAGTATCATCGGTGCCTACGATCTCAATACGTTACCATCTTACTTCCTCTCAGTCGTAAAGAAATATATTCCTTCTTTGCAAACAAAAATAGTCAACACGAAGCTTCAAAATTTTGACCTTGCCCTAAAGTTGAAAAATTTTGAACCTGTTCGTATGTTTTTTGCACCTGCAATTAGATTCCCACATGGAGCTATTGTAAGTGGCAAATTTTCTTCTGCACACAATGTGGCCATATTAAATATTTATTCTAGACTCATCCAATACAACAAAATCAAAATAAATAATTTAATTATTGACCAAAATACAAGCTTAGCCGAACTCGCGATCTTCATCACCTCTGATCGCGTTGATTTTACAGATAGCTTGTTTGTCAAGAATATAAATATTGCAAACATTTTACGTAACGACAGTCTGAATCTGAATGTAAAGCTATCAGACAAAAATGCCACCAACCAATTAGACTTAAACGGACTGGTGGAATTCAACACCAAGGCTGACTCGAAAGTAAAGTTGAGCTTACTTCCATCAGATGTGATTATCAACCACGAAATCTGGAAGATTCAAGAAAAGGTAAATTTTAATTTTGATAAGGGGAAAACCACCGTCAACAATTTTGGGCTGTCACTTAATGACCAATTGGTAACCATAAATGGCATTGTGTCTTCCGATCCTACTGATAAACTAATCATTGGCTTTAATAAGTTCAAACTAACTAACCTTAACCCCTTAACCAAAGGGGAGGGAATATATTTATCAGGAGAACTAAATGGACAGGCTCGATTATCTAGTCTTAAAAATCAGCCCAACGTACAATCTGATCTAAAAATAGACTCGGTAGCGTGCAATGGTGTATACATTGGTGATCTTCTTCTGGAAACAGGCCTAGATAATGCGAGCAAACTAATTGCGATGAAGGCAGAGATCTCTAAAAAAGGGAGGAAAACAGTTCGTATCGCAGGAACGTATGGCATAGACAAAAATGATCTAAATGCAGATGTAACGTTAGAAAAGAGCTCTATAGCTGTTTTACAACCCTTCCTACATCACCTCGTTTCAAATTTATCGGGCGAAGTTTCTGCAAATCTTAAAGTCACAGGACAACTAACCAAGCCTAAAATTAATGGTTCATTAAGCTTGAATGAGGTGGGCCTTACTGTCAATTATTTAGGAACCCACTATAATATATCCAATGACTTATTGGTAAAAGACAATGTCATCCACCTTTCAAACTTTGTGTTAAAAGACAGATACAACAGGGAAGCGACAGCAAAAGAAGGTACAGTTGATCTAAGCAGCTTGGACAATCCAGACATTAATGTAAGTCTAAAAGCAAAGCAATTTATGGTATTAAATACCACCCCAAAAGATAACTCAGTATACTATGGCACTGCTTTTGGCACAGGAACTTTTGAGTTTAATGGTCCTGTAGACAATATGTCTATAAAAATTCGTGCAAAAACAGAGCCTGGGACTATTTTTAACATTCCCCTGAACTCATCCGAGAAAGTTAGTGAAAGCGCATTTATCTCCTTTGTGAAAAAAGATTCTACGCTATCCGTTAAAAAGGAATCCCAGTACTACCATGGATTAACGATGAATTTCGACTTAGAAGTAACTGACGATTCAGAAGTAAATATTTACACCTCACTGGGTAAGCTATCCGGACGAGGTAATTCCACCCTAAGTCTAAAGATTAATAGTTTTGGTGATTTTAGCATGTTTGGCAATTATCAAATTGCGCAGGGTAAATTTCACTACAATGCCATTAATGTAATCAATAAAATATTTGAAATCAATCCTGGAGGATCAATACGGTGGACAGGAAATCCAACGGGAGCAAATATCAATTTGAGTGCTGCTTACAGTGTCCGCACGAATATAAAACCACTGTATGTAGCAGCTGGAAAAGACCCTACTAATAGAGACCAGCGGGTAGTTGCAGAAGCTGTGATGAACTTAAATGGGTCTCTGCTTGAGCCAGGTATTTCATTCCAAATTAATTTTCCTAATGATTCCTATGTAAATGATGACCTTCAGAGTTACCTCTCTGATATTAACAATACGACCCAACAAGCGTTCAGTCTGATTGTCCAACGAAGCTTCATTGCACTATCTGGAGGAAACAACCAAACAACCGACCCCAATAATCAAACAAAAAACAACGCTGGAATTGCCTCTACAGGCGGAAAAATAGCCACAGAAGCCGCCATCAATAGAGCAACAGAGGTACTTGCTAATACCTTAAATTTACAATTCGTAGATATTAGTATTCGACCATTGGAAGATTATTCTGCTTCTCTTCGTTTATGGAATGATCGCCTTATTATTACGGGTATGTATACGGACAGATCAGGCGACATACAAACGAATACGTCAACGAACTCACCCCTGGCTGGAGACGTACGTTATTTAATTAAAAAAGATGGAAGCTTAGCTGCCACTGTATCAAATAGGCCCCCGCAGCGAAATATTTTAAATTTCACTGACCCAACAAACACACAAAACATTAGTGCACTTGGCCTAGCCTATAACCGAGAGTTTGATAGCTTCGGCGAACTCAAACTTATTAAGATGATTATTGGAAAAAAAAGAAAAGACGAGCGCCGAAAAAAAAAACAAATTGACGAAACAAATAAGGACTAAAATAGTCATAAGTATCTAATACCTACTCACCTCAAACTTCGATAACCCTCCATTTAGGTTGATGTCAATTTTTTGCGGGGCCTGATTTGAATAATGGTTGGAAACATAGGTCCCATCCTCTTGTTTGGTAAAGCCTGTAAATTTTTTGGAGGACAAGCCGCTGTCTAAGTGAATACGACATGCACTCGCCACAGGGACTTGAATATCAACCCTAGCAACACCAGCCTCTACATTGATCGTGCTTGAAAGTTGAGAGGATCCTAGCTTTACATGGAAGGCAGCAGCACCTCCCTTGAGTGTGAGTTTCTTTACTTTAAATTTCCGTAAATCAAAATTTGTTTTTCCAGCCCCCATTTCCACATGAATATCCCAAACAGGATTACTATTCAGTCTTAGTTTAGCTTCGTTCGTGCGGTCAATATCCCATTTAGCGCTATCGTCACGCATCCGAAAATTTAGGATTTCGGTCGAATTTCTATTCGTTTTCTCAAGTATGTAATTGCCGTAACTTTGTTTAATATCTGCATCGAACAGATTATTCGTTGTATCAGCCAAATAATAACTAGCTGCCCCTCCATTGATATTGAGTTCAGCTTTGTCTGTCTGAAGAATATACGGTTCGGAAAATACATGATCAGAGCCATAACTGATAGGATTCTCTCCTTCATCATCCAATCGAAGGCTAAAGTGTTTATTAAGATAAGCACTTTTATAACCTATACACAGCATAGCAACAATCAAAATGGTAATTACTAACGCGGTCCCCACGATTGGATTAGATCGACTAAAAAGCATATTAACACCCATCAAAACAAAGATGATAGGCCAAAACTGCCAAATAGATCTCCAATAAAAATGAATCACACCCAAATTACTAAGTAGCAATGCCGAGCCTATAAAAACGAGGATCAGGCCCCAAATTATTTTTCCTGTTTTCATATATGATCTACTTTTTTTAATTCAAACCAGTTTGAGATTCCTCTTTAGGCATATTACCGTCATTCTTATTACAACAGTCCTTTTTACTGGATTTAGCAATCATTAAAATACCTGGAACGATAATAAATAGTGGCCATAACTTTCCTAAATCAAGCCAAGGTGGAATGATATCAAACTCGTCCAACAGAAAAAAAATGCCAAATGCAATTAAAAATACCCCAAACAAAGCTCGTCCACCCCTACGTTTTTCTTTTTTAAGCTCATTCTGAAAAGAAGCATCAGTACCTGATTGCTGCTCAAACACAGGTTCAAAATTAGCTGAACCTACAGGATTTATCGGTACTGCGATCCACAATATAATATAAATAAGCCCTCCTGAACAGCCGGCAAAAAGTGCTAACAGAAAAGCAGCGCGAACCCAGCTTACATCAACAGAGAAGTAATCTGCTAATCCAGAACAAACGCCAGCTAATATCTTATTTTGCTCGCTTCTTTGTAGTACCTTCTTCATAATGCATTGAATCAGTTTTGTTTAGCAAATAGAATAAAAATTAATTGAATAATGAAATAATTGTAACTATCGGAGATGAGAATTATAAATGTCTAATATCAGAGTCCAAACATCCCTCTCTGTCCACTATTTTTGATGATCAATCAAACCAAATTGACCGATGAATGTGTATCAAATAATCTTTGCAAATCTTAAATATTACCTTTCAGGGGTCTGATCAAAATTTCATCCACATTGGCACCCTCCGTCATCCTCAGACAATTGATAACAGCTGATGCAACATCCTCTGGGGCAACAAATCGATCTTTAGGCAAATCGGTTCCAGACCACGAGTTTGTCAATGTTGCTCCAGGTAAAATGGCTGTGACTCGGACATGATGTTCCATCAACTCTTCCCGCAACACTTTTGTTAAGCCCAACAATGCATATTTAGATACACAATAAGAACCTGAGTTAACAAAAGGTTGTATCCCAGCAATAGAACAGATGTTAAAAATATGTCCACGCTTCAGCTCTCTCATTTTTTTACCAAAAAATGTGCTCAAATAATGCGCAGCATATACATTAACCTGCATTTGGCGGCCAAGCGTATCCTCCTCCTCATCTAGCAAATTGATTGGTATATACAATCCTACATTATTAATCAAAACATCCAAAATGGGAACGTATTGATTAACAAAGTCAGCTAAAGCTTTCACCTCTTTCTGTTTTTCGCAGTCTGTGGCTATCTTATGTATCTTTATCTGTGGAAACTGCGCACCTAATTCGGTACTAAATATTTCCAGATCAGACAAATTGCGAGCACATAAAACCAAGTTATAATCATTGGCAGCAAGCTGTTGTGCTATTGCTTTTCCAATTCCCTTACTAGCACCCGTTACTAAAGCATTCATAGCGACAAAGGTATTTATAAATTGATGTATTGAGATTTACGTACAGCATTATTGAGACTGCCAATGCCTAAATAAAGTTGACCATTTTATCTCAGTACACCCCAATTGCAGAGAGTACATCTGAATTCGAAGGCCATGTTTGCTGTGACAACAGTATGAGCTTATTTTCATATCCTGGTAGTGTATCCTGAAACTTAAAATCATTATAA
>CAIOLR010000483.1 GCA_903859135.1 uncultured bacterium
AAAGGAGTCGTTGGAGATGCCATAAATGTGATGTTAGCTGCTGCGGCAATGAATTTTAAACGGATAATGAACATCTTCAAAATGAAGAGGGCTCTTTTGTGCCAATTTTTTCAAGACTTATTTTTTTCTGCCTGCACTTTTTTTTATCCCCAAAAATTGAAAATTACTTTTTGAGGATCAACTACATATAATAAGGCAGAACACCTTAGAAATTTTGGTGATACTCCTCTCATTGTAATTACAGGTGCTGATACTGCGAAACGTGGTCTTGATGTTAAAACTGGTCATGAATCTATGAAGATATGGTTTGAACTACAAGACGACCATCTCAAATTATCAACCAACAGCAAACAGATTTTTGCACAAAAAAGTGGGCACTATGTGCAATTAGATGAACCGCAAGTGGTGGTAGATGCAGTGAAAGAACTTATTAGTCAATAGTGGTAAGAAGCAAAAAGTATAAGAAGTGTCATGGAGCGTAATAAACCGTTCAACGTAATCGAAACAGAAAGACTGATTCTACGCACTTGGAAAGAATCAGATGCAGAAGCTTATTTTGCCATCAATCAAGATCCAAAAGTATTGGAGTTTTTGCCTGGCTCACTTTCCATGGATGTCGTTAAGCAATTTATTGCTGATAAGAATCAATGTTTTGTTGATCATCGATATACGCTTTGGGCAGTTGAGGAAAAGATGACTGGGGCTATGATTGGATTTATTGGCTTTTCATCGCCTGCTTGGAAAGCTCATTTTACGCCTTGTATAGAAATTGGTTGGCGTTTAGGTTCGCAATACTGGGGTAAGGGTTATGCTACAGAAGGGGCAAAAGCTGTTCTTGAATATGGGTTTAGGCAGTTTGATTGGGATCAGATTGTATCATTTACTGTCTCCGATAATACTAGATCGATTCGTGTGATGGAAAAAATTGGGTTGAAGCGAGATATGAATGCAGATTTTGCGCATCCTGCTTTGTCATTGGATCACCGACTTTCTGAACATGTATTGTATCGGGTGAATAGATATTCGTTTTCTATCTTCGCGTGAGGGATAGTAGCGAAAAGCCCACAGTGGAGCGCAGCGAAACGAGGACTTGTAGCAAATAGCCCGACCCAGAGGGGCACGCCCAAAAAGATATATTGAATTTAAATAAGAGTACAATGAAGATAACGGAGGTAAAACACCCATTGGTACAGCATAAACTGGGTTTGATGCGTGCAAGTGATGTCAGTACGAAAAATTTTCGTGAATTGGCTAGTGAAGTTGCTAGTTTACTTACGTACGTGGCCACCGACGATTTGGAGACTGAAAAGATTACCATTGATGGTTGGTGCGGATCGGTTGAGGTCGAACAAATTAAGGGTAAAAAAATTATGATTGTTCCCATTTTGCGAGCGGGTTTAGGCATGATGGATGGGGTGCTTGAAAATATCCCCAATGCACGTATTGGTGTGGTTGGTATTTATCGGGATGAAGAAACATTGAAACCCGTTCCTTATTTCCAAAAGTTAGTTGCTGATATGGAAGCACGTGTAGCTTTGGTCGTTGATCCGATGTTGGCTACGGGTGGGTCGATGATAGCGACGATTGATTTATTGAAAAAAAGGGGGTGTCGACAGATTAAAGTACTTGTTTTAGTTGCAGCACCTGAGGGGGTTGCTGCCTTAGAACAAGCGCATCCTGATGTTGAACTATATACGGCTGCCATCGATCAAAAATTAAATGAAAAAGGATATATCATTCCAGGTTTGGGTGATGCAGGGGATAAATTGTTTGGAACTAAATCAAAAATAGCATGAGTCGTCGTACCATTGGAGTTAGTGAACGGCTATCGTTGTTGCAGACGATACCGTTAAGCTTTCAGCACCTTTTTGCCATGTTTGGTGCTACTGTTTTAGTCCCTGTGTTATTTCATATTAATCCTGCAACAGTGTTGTTATTTAATGGAATAGGCACGTTGCTTTATTTATTCATTTGTAAGGGAAAGATTCCTGCTTATTTGGGTTCTAGTTTCGCATTTATTTCTCCAGTGCTACTGTTACTTCCACTAGGTTATGAGCTGGCCTTAGGTGGTTTTATTGCTTGCGGTTTGTTGTTTTGTTTGGTTGCGTGGATTGTTAAAAAAGCAGGTACGGGATGGCTTGATGTCCTATTCCCGCCGGCAGCAATGGGTGCTATTATTGCGGTGATTGGTTTGGAATTGGCAGGCGTTGCTGCACAAATGTCGGGACTATTACCCGCTGATGGGCTTGAGGTAGATACCGCAGCTAGTACGATTGCTTTAGTCACATTGGCTGTTACCATTTTAGGTACTGTATTATTTCGGGGCTTTTGGGCTATTATTCCGATACTGATTGGTGTTCTTGCTGGATATCTGTTATCGTTGATCATGGGTATTGTTGATTTAACGCCCATTGCTCGTGCATCCTGGTTTAGTTTCCCGACATTGTACACCCCACGCTTTGAATGGTTCGCTATTTTGACTATTCTTCCTGCAGCACTGGTGGTGATTGCTGAGCATATTGGGCATTTGGTTGTGACAGCCAATATTATTAAAAAAGATCTGATTCGTGACCCTGGTTTGCATCGCTCCATGTTTGCAAATGGTATTTCTACCGTGATATCGGGACTTTTTGGTTCTACACCGAATACTACGTATGGCGAAAATATTGGGGTGATGGCTATCACTAAAGTGTATAGTACTTGGGTGATTGGTGGTGCGGCCATTCTGGCAATTTTACTTTCCTGTGTGGGGAAACTAGCTGCAATTATTCAGGTGATACCGACACCCGTGATGGGAGGAGTATCCTTATTACTTTATGGTGTGATTGGTGTTTCGGGTATCCGGCTATTGATAGAATCGAAAGTGGATTACAACAAAGCTCAAAATTTGATCTTGACTTCAGTCATTCTGATTATCGGAGTGAGTGGGGCTAAAGTGCAAATGGGTGCTGGAGAGTTAAAAGGGATGGCATTGGCTACTGTGGTTGGTATGGGATTGAGTTTGTTGTTTCATGTATTGCGTATTTTATTTCATGAAGAAGAGATGATTTAGCGTCGATTTTCACCATGTTGTTGACACGAAATTGGATATTTCAGTTTTCAAAATAATCGGATCAATTTTAACGCCCATCGCTTTATTCAAAATCTTGGCAATAAAAAAATAAGCTTAAGTCCCTACTTTGTGCAATTAGATGAACCGCAGGTGGTGAATGATGTAGTTCATCGCTTAATAGGAAAGCCCTAATCATTACGGTTTTATAAGTTGTAGCTTATGATAGTTTCATGTTTATCTAATCGTTGTAGTAAACTACTGAGATTTATGTACCTTTGGACAAGACTATAAATTATGAATTTTACCCTAGAATCAAGAAGAGAGGTGTTATTGCATATTGAAAAATATATGCTCGAGAAAATGCACGACTATTTAAAACCCATCGATACGAATTGGCAACCTGCTGACCTTTTGCCTGATTCTTGTAACGAAGACT
>CAIOLR010000484.1 GCA_903859135.1 uncultured bacterium
AAATCTCGAAAATCTAGATTCCCCTTTCCCAGAAACAACCACACTAGAACATATCAAAAGAATTATTCTGTTTTAGGGCATACCTATTTGAGCTTAAAAATGATTTTTGTGGAGATTCTGGGCATCAGAAGAAAATTTTTAAATTGGGGGAAAAGTTTCAAAACACTGATCACAGATGGCACTTCAATTTCCCGGATTTGAACTGACTTTTTCTACTCCAATTTCAGCTTGAACGAGAACATGGAATTTCCGGCTTTGAAAGGAGACGACATCGAATGGCTGCAGGTGGGGATGACCTTAAAGCAATCTGACGGTTGCGACGGCTAAGCTGGACCGTTATTAAAGGGAGTAATAAGCTCTACACCTTCCAAAACGATCAAGCTTTAGACAGGTTTAGATTGACTAAGTAGTTGCAACGCTCCCCATTGAAATGACCCTTTCTAAATCAGTTGGCTAGATTATCCTAAAGCAATCTGACAATCACGACTGCTAAGCTAGACCGTTTAAAAAGGGAGAAATAAGCTTTACACCTGCCAAAACGATCGAGCTTCGGACAGGTTTATATTGAAAAGTTCTATCACAATTGAAAATACTTTTCAAATCAGTGGGACCGATCTTATAAAGAAAACTTGCAAAGTAAATTTTCTCCTGACATTTGCTTTGGACCTGTGATTGGTTCTTTCCAAACCTTTACCAAATCAAAAACAGCTATACATAAATTAATGATGAAATTCTTGCTTTTAGGATTGCCCATCTTGTAATTGCACAATTTGCCTCAGTTACAAGCTTACACGTTGGCCTGTTCACCAGTCTTGGTAGGACGTATACCTAGTGCAAGTAATGAAAAGTCCTTTATAAAGTCGCTAGCTTAAGGCTCATTTACACGACGACGAAAACGCGATGTTTTGACGTTAGGCTGGACCATTTGGTCAATTAAAGAATTTTATCCTGTTTATCCAACTGGCTAGCCTAACGCAACAAAAACGTCGCGTTTTTGTCGACGTGTAAACGAGCTTTTAACGAAGGCGACGTTAAAGATTGCAATTAACACATTTCGTTTAGGATGAGTTCGTGAAAGCAGTTTTCAAGAGGATCGAGGAATCCAAGGAAGACCGATTCATCGCGAAGGAAGAGAAAGGAAAGGTCAGTCTGGAGCTATTTGGTATTTTAAGAAGACGTCATCAAGCAATACCTAATACTGAGAGAGGCCAAAGTAAGTGCCAGTACATAGTCAAAGTAGTCAAAGGCCAAAGTAGGTATCAGTACCTAGGTAGTCATAGTAGTCAAAGGTCAAGTTAGGTACCAGTGCCTAGGTATTGGTTTCTTACGTATCATTACAATACGTCATATAGTGATAATGTAGAGGTATAGGTTATAGTAGGTATCAGTATATTGGTATAGGGCTATTATGTATTTTGGCAAGACATCCTATAGTAAAAATATAAAGATCAAAAAAGTAGCAATACCAAGGTACTATGACAAGGCACTAAAAGGCATATTTTTAACACAC
>CAIOLR010000485.1 GCA_903859135.1 uncultured bacterium
AAGAGCTACGGGGATTTTTAGTATCAATAGCTTTACCTGACGGTACTTTCTGGGAAGAAAGTACGGTCCTAATGGATCACAAATCATTAGCCACTGCCGGTCATAAAAGAACTGGAGTTATACTTGGAGGCACTAAAGCTTACGAAGGCGTAAGTGGAAGTTTTGAGAAAGAGATGCTCCCAGATGGAAAGCATTATAAAACTATTTATCATTTAATCCCTGCAAAGCCATAAGATAATATTGGTTTGAGATTGGCTCCAAGCCCACAAAATTGAGGTTAACCATAAGTTATCGTTTCTTAAGGTCAATTAGTGATATCAATATATAAGCCCCTTAATAGGGACTTTTTGCCATTAATTATTCAAATATTCAGCGATTTATCATTTCAATGGTATCTTGAGTAGCATGTGGTCGTGAATGAATTTGAAGGCAATTTGCCCGATGTTTTAGGGCAGTAGCTAATTAACACTAAGGATGATTTACATAATCCTGAATTTTTTGTGATGGATAAAAAGTATACCGCTTTGATTCAGCTATCAGTTTTACAAGGGGTCTAGCATGAATGCTGACAAAATTTCATTGTGGAAACTGTTTACCTTATTTTTGCGCATAGGTAGCACCGCATTCGGCGGTTTTATGGCTTTGATTGCCATGGTCGAAAGCTATGTGGTTGAGCGATATAAGTTGCTGACGCTTGAAGAGATGCTGGACGGTGTCTCGCTGGCAACCATGCTGCCAGGACCAGTTGCGGTCAATACTGTTGCCTATGTGGGCTATCGCCTGCATGGCATTCCTGGTGCAATGGTTTGCTTTGTAGGTGTCATGTTGCCTTCGTTTCTATTGATGCTCGCCTTGAGCGTTGCTTATTTCACTTGGGGTCAATTACCTCTAATCACCAAATTGTTTATGGGGTTTATACCAGCAGTAACGGCGATCATTTTTGTGGTTGCATGGAATATGGGACGCAAGGCAATACTCGGTATCTATGAGGCCTTGATTGCTCTTGTTGCAGCAGCGTTGATGGTGTGGCAGGGTGGAGCTAGTGTGTCATTGGCTATTATTGCTGGATCAGGGCTGATAGGTTGGTCAGTGTTTGGCGGTGCAATTGCCGCGGTTGAAGTAAAGCCGAAAGAGAATAAGCCTGCTGAAAAATTCAGTAAACTGATCAGCGTTGCTTTTGCCTCAATAGCGTTGTCGATACCATTTTGGTATAGCAATGTAACGTTGCTGAGTAAATTGTTCATCACCTTGGCCAGCATGAGCCTATTTTTGTTTGGTGGTGGATACGTATTTATTCCGCTAATTCAAACAATCGTAGTCGAAACCAATGGCTGGCTGACACAGCAGGAGTTTGTCGATGCCATTGCCATGGGCCAGGTGACGCCCGGCCCTATCTTGATTAGTGTAGTATTTATTGGTTATAAAGTGGCAGGATTTGTGGGAGCGTTGGTTGCCACGATGGGCATCTTTCTTCCGCCAGCTTTGGTAATGATTGCAAGTTCGCATCTGCTGGCATGCATCAAACATTCTCTAATATTAAAAGCGGTATTGAAAGGAATACGCCCGGCGGTTATTGGTATGATCGTCGCGGCGGTAATTGCGTTAGCCATGACAGCGTCACCTCATTGGGCATCGATATTGATTTTTTCTGCTGCCTTACTGGCGCAGATAAAGTTCAAACTGGATGTCATTTGGATAATGCCAGTAGCTGGATTGGCAGGAATTTTATTTTATTAGTCAATTTCTTTGACTTAACTTTAAGTAACGACAGGGTTAAATATGCAAGAAGTGTATATCAGAAAACTGCGGTTTTATAGTGGATTGATCCCATCTTAAGGTGGAGAATTGATATAGGCAATTGTGCCTGTGCATGAAAAACATGAGCTGCATCAACGAATTTTTAAAACGAAGCGAGTCGACATTTCTGCCGGTGAACCGGTTAAGCTGAAAATGATTGTAAGTAGTGGTTATAAATTCATTGAAGGGATTTATGGGCAAGCAAACATATACCATTGTGCTCGAATCAATCGAGTTACTAAGTATTATCAAATGGAGGGCGTTACCTTGGCAGTCACTTCAAAAGAGGTAGAGTATTTACTTCAAGTTATTAAAATGGTGCTATATCGTAATGATGAAATTTTGGGCGTAATGCAGTTCAAGGGTATTTTTGCATAAGATGAAGACAAAGAAACCATCGTAATTAATTTCAGAATGTAATTATTATAAAAAATCCAGTATGGAGGATTTTTAATGGCAAAAATGGCAGAAAAAATAACTCAAACAGAAACCAGGAAACGCCCCAAGCCTGTGTTGATGATTCCATTGCGTCGTTGTGGTAGCCATGCACTGCGTTTGCGCCTTAACTCCAGCCCTCATTTCTATTCACCCTATCCGTTGCATATAGTTGATTTTATGCCGCTGGTATCGTTGTATGGCGACCTTGCGGATGATAGCAATTACTTCCAAATGGTCGTAGACATTGTCGGAATGCAGGCCGCAAGCATGGTGAAATGGCCGAAGGTAATTTTTGATCCGATCAAAGTGTTTGAAGCGATTCAGCATGAGCCGCGCAGTGTGCATCGCATAGTATGGGAATTGCTATTTGAAGCTGGTACAACACATCATGCCAGAGTGGTGATGGATAAATCACTCGATAGTGTGCATTACGCTGAAGAGTTGATGACTTTGTTTGATGACATCTTATTTTTAAATGTAGTGCGAGATCCGCGTGCGCAAGTATCGAGTATGAACAAAGCAATCATTCATGATTTTGATTCTGGCCTGAATGCAATTACTTGGCTGGAGTCATTTACGCTGGCGCGTAATTTGGCCGAGCGTTTCCCCGAACGTGTATTAACAATACGCTACGAAGATTTTCTTTCGAATCAAGAGATCGTATTACGTAAGATATGCGAATTTTTTGGTATTACATTTTTGCCTTCCATGCTTGATCTATCTCAATCAACTGAAGCTAAAGACATCTCAAAAATGTCAACACTTTGGGAGTCAAATTTAAGCGCTCCAATTGCCGCCAATATTGATAAATTCAAGAAGACGCTCAGCATGAAAGAGATAGAAGTCATTGAAACGATTACCGGCAAATATATGGACTTATATGGCTATGAGCGCATGACACAGGGTAAGACAAAATTGGACAAGAGCGCTCAGGCAGAAGCGCGCAAGCAGAGTGATCAGAAGAAGCTGAAAGCATGGGCTGATCTAAGAGAGGACAACCACAAGGACTATACACTACGTCGCTTCCGCATATTCTA
>CAIOLR010000486.1 GCA_903859135.1 uncultured bacterium
CACGATGGCCGGACGGGACTGTCTTTTTTTTGATTTTGCGTACCTTTATGATAGACATACAATCACTGACAAATAATTCTTAGCAAAATGATTAACACCATGCTCATACAACTGACAAACCAAAAAGCGGTAGGACTTTTACATGAAATGGAAGAATTGCATTTAATAAAAGTATTGAAAGAAACTGCCGTTTCAGCTAAACCGAAGCTTTCTGATACATACAAAGGCATGCTCAGTAAAGAAGAAGGAGAAAAGCTTACTAAACACATCAAACAAATGCGTAACGAATGGAACAGTATTTGATTGACACCAATGTGGTTTCCGACTATTTTTCGGCTTCATTATCTACCACTGGCATGCAATTTATGGATACGATTATTGATGCTATTCCTAATCTTTCAATCATTACACCAATAGAGCTACTTTGCTGGAAAAAAAATCATAGCACCGAACAAAAGGTAAAGGATTTTATTTCCGATAGCGTTATTTTAAACATCGATTCAGATTCCATCACACAGTGTGTGGAATTGCGAAAACACAAAAACATCAAAACTCCCGATGCAATTATAGCCGCCACCTCTTTAGCTCGTGGCTATATCCTCATAACCAATAATGAAAAAGATTTCTCTGGCATCAAAAACCTGAGGATTGTCAACCCGATGAGACTATGATCAAAATGAACCCAGTGTTGTTTCCAATTTTACGTACCTGGTAGGTGTATCCACATGTATGATAGCCTTTTTAGAGATAAAAAAGCATGAATTTCAATTTCAAAAAACTAGTTTTAGATGCTTTAAAAGCGGATTTTGTCTCCGTATTTCCGATCACGGTTTGACCCAATACGATCCATGATACATTGGGGATACACCACCAAAAAATCAATAGAACTCAAGGAGTTCATAATATTTCTGTGTCAATTTGATACTAAACAGTGATTTAGATTCGTTTGGTAAATTGTAAAATTTAACATATTAACCACTTAACGTAATCTAAAAGATGAAAAACAATTTAAAATTCACACTCGGTTTAGTATTCGTTTCTCTATTGGGTATAGGGTGTAAAAAAACCGTATTCGAACCCATTTCCAAGCAATCCAGCGAACAAAATGGGATTAGGCTACAAACCGCTCTCAAAGTACGCGCTATTGGTTTTCAAGCTGAGCAAGATGAAGAAGGCGTTTTATCACTAAAAAACACCCCTGCAAACACCAAACAGTTCATCGTTATTGCGGACGCTACCAACAGCCAGACTAAAATAACAAAAGCACTTTGGTCTGCTGCAGCATCGGGCAATTTGAAACAAATAACTGATAAGGAGGTAAAAAACAGTCTGAATATTATTCCGACTAATGGTCTCAAATCTTTTAAAACAGAGGTTTTTGCACTCAATCGTGCGCTTCTTCCAGAAGAGCTTGAGCAAGTAAAAAAACTGGATCGGAAAGCATTTAAAGCCTATTGCGAAGATCCAAACAAAAACGTGAAAATACTGGGCTCAGCGGTAGCGATAGACCCTATTAAGAACATTGAAAATACTATAAAAACAACACAGCGCGCTATAGAAAAAGCAAAAATTGCTAAGCAAAAAGCTGAAGAGAAATTTGCAGCAGGAAATGCCACAAGGAAAAGTCTTACCCAAGCTGAGAGTATCCTAGCGAGTCATGAGAGTACGTTAGCGTATCTTAAAAAAGAATTATTAGATCGTCAAGTACACTAAAGATTACCCAAAACGGGTTCCAATAATCATTCGACAAAAAAATAACATCAAAGGAGGATTTTACAGA
>CAIOLR010000487.1 GCA_903859135.1 uncultured bacterium
ATAAAATTTAAACAGGCTCTGAGTCAGTTTGCCGAAAAATGTTTCTTTGCTTTAATCATTTAAATAATTGTTTTTAAAGAAAAAAATTACTTTTTTTCAGGTGCAGCCTTAAGAATCATGCGGAATACGATGCCACGCCTGTTCTATATAACGATACTGTTTTGGGTTTTATAATAGACCCATCAATCTTTCCAATTTCATTCCTCGAGAGCCTTTCAGTAAAACGGTTGCGTGCCGTATCGGATGTTTGTTTAATACATCTGCAGCCTCCTGCGTACTCAGGTAAAATTGATTCACACTATCTTTGCATTTGTAGAATTCCTCGCCAATAAAAATACGTTGGCTTGCCATCATTTGATTTGCTTTTTGGACGATGATTTGGTGTTCTTTTTCTGATTCATTGCCTAGTTCGAACATGTCGCCTAAAATGATCACTTTGTTTGGAGCATCGATGTTGACCAGATTATCTAAAGCAACAGATACACTTGTTGGATTGGCATTGTAATAGTCGCAGATAATGGTATTAAAGTTTGTTTGAGTCACCTGGGATCGGCTATTCGTGGGATGATATGCCTCAATTCCTGCATTAATTTCAGTCGTATTAAGACCGAAAAAGTGGCCAATGCAAATGGCAGCTAAAATATTTTCAAAATTGTATGAGCCTGTCAGATTAGATTTAGTAGTATGCAAAGTGGTGTCACCAGATGATGCAGAAGTTTGCCATTTTACTGCTAAAAATGAGTTTTGATGAACGTTCCCATCTGAAAAAGCTATGCTTTCCCCCTTTACGTATGTATCGAGACTTGTGCCGTAGTAAATGATCTGTTCTAGATCAAGAGCCCGACTTATTTTCAACAATAGTGGATTATCCTGGTTGATAAAAGCAGTTCCTTTGGTTTTTTTTAGATAGGCATATAGTTCGCCTTTTCCAGTCATGACGCCTTCAATTCCCCCAAAACCTTCTAAATGTGCTTTGCCAATATTAGTGATGATTCCATAGCTGGGTTGGGCTATGCTGCATAAAAAATCTATTTCTTTTTGGTGATTAGCCCCCATCTCAATAATCGCTATTTCTACATCGGGACGGATCGAGAGCATGCTTAAAGGTACTCCAATATGATTGTTGAGGTTGCCATGTGTGGCAAAGGTTCTATAGTGTTGCGACAAAACGGAATTAATGAGCTCCTTGCTTGTGGTTTTTCCGTTGCTCCCCGTCACTCCAATCACTGGAATTGAAAGCCGCTGGCGGCGGAAACGCGCTAAATCTTGGAGCGCACTCAACGTATTTTCTACTAAAATGTAGCGATCATTTTTCTGGTATTGCACATTGTCTATGATCACATAAGCTGCTCCAGCATGAATGGCTTGCTCGGCATATTGATTTGCATCAAAATTTTCGCCTTTTAAAGCAAAAAATAGGCAGTTGTGCGTAATTGCACGCGTGTCGGTGCAAATGGTTGGGTGTTTAAGGTAAAGCGGGTACAGTTGTTGAGCAGTCATAGGTGTAAATGGAGCATCCATATTGCATTTTTCAAGGTAAAAATAGCATTATCTCTTTATAAGTGCGGTTATTTCAGGTTTTTTAATGCCCTATGCACCCGTTGTTTGTGCAATTAACATATGTTAGTAAAATTAATGTATAAGAAATTCTTTGATTTCGAGTTTACTATTTTGATATTGCGAACCCCAATAATTATCCAAATTGTCAGCCTTAATTATCAAATGTCTATGAAAAAATTTCTCCTCAGTGTGTTTTTGATATTGTTTATGGTTGCTCGAACGTTCGCTCAAGATCGTATTATAACAGGTGCATTTACAGCAAAGGAGGATGGTTTGCCACTTCCAGGAGCAAGTGTTCTGGTTCTGGGTACCAAGCTTGACACTCAAAAGGGAGAGTCTGGTGGTGCATCTGTTGAAAAAATATTGACCTTGGATGCTAAAATTGGTACTCAAACAACTATAGATGGGCAATTTTCGATTGTAGTCCCATCTGCAGCCAAACAATTAGAATTTGCATTTATGGGGTATGCCAAACAAAGGGTTACTGTTGGGGCTAATCGTGTGGTCAATGTGGTATTGGTTGCGAATAAGAAACAATTGAATGAAGTGGTGGTAACTGCATTGGGCCAAACTAGATTGAAGAATACTTTACCCTATTCGGTGCAGCAAGTTACGGGAGAGGAGGTGAGCAAATCCAGAAGTTCCAATTTTATATCTGGTTTGTCAGGTAAAGTTTCTGGTTTGGAGATCAGACAAAACAATACGATGAATGTGGTTTTGTGTGGAAACAAATCTTTTACGGGCTCAAATCAGGTGTTATTTGTAGTAAATGGGGTTCCTATAGACAATACAGTATCTAACAGTGCTACTCAAAAGAGTGGAGGTGCGGGATATGATTACGGTAACCCCGTGTCTGATATCAATCTGGATGATATCGCTTCAATAAGTGTGTTAAAGGGTGCAGCAGCATCGGTCCTGTATGGCTCAAGGGGCTTTAATGGGGTGATTTTAATTACGACAAAAAAAGGATCAAAAGGGCTTGGTATCACGGTAAAATCGGGTGCTTCTGTTGGAGAAATTGATAAAAGTACATTTGTTAAATATCAGACCGAATATGGTGCTGGTTATCGAAATTCTTTCCTGAAGCCAGTTGCTGTTAATCCCAACTTGATACCTTATCCTGTTGCTAGAATGGGAGAGGATGCTTCCTGTGGCCCTCAATTCAACCCCAATCAACTGGTATATCAATGGGATACATTTGACCCAACTTCTCATTATGGCTAAATGGAAGATTAAAAAGTTGAAAAATATAAAATAGAGTTTATTTTTTTGACTTTGACTCTGATTTTTGTTTGATTGATGTCAATCGCTTTTTTTATTAACTGTTAATTATTGATTGTGTATGAGAAAGATTATTAAAAGTTTATTTTTTATGTTTTTTATGTTTGTTCGAGTATTTGCCCAAGACCAAACGATAACGGGTGTTGTTACAGCGAAGGAAGATGGCTTACCACTTCCTGGAGTAAGCGTTTTAGTGGTAGGCACTAAAATAGGCACTCAAACAGGTGGAGATGGGCAATTTTCGATTGTAGTCCCATCTTCAGCCAAACAATTAGAATTTGGATTTATTGGGTATGCTAAACAAAGGGTTACCATTGGGGCTAATCGTGTTTTTAATGTGACATTGGTAGCTAATACGAAACAGTTAAGTGAGATTGTGGTGACCGCATTGGGTTTCCAAGTGGAAAAGGATAAGTTAGGCACTAGCCAGTCTACAGTGAAAGGAAGTGCGCTAACCAAATCTGGGGAAACAAGTGTTTTAAATGCCTTGTCTAGCAAAGCATCGGGTGTCCAGATAGTACGTAGTGGCGGCGATCCAGGAGCAAGTTCCTATATTCAAATTAGAGGACAAAATACGATTACGGGCGATTTGCAACCTCTGTTTATTATCGATGGAGTGCCTGTATCTAACAGTTCTTATGGATCTGGTTCTGCAGGGACTGCTGCGAGTGACGCCGATGTAACCACAGGCACTACACAGCAATCTCGCCTAAATGATTTGAACCCAGATGATATTGAAAGCATGGAGATTTTAAAGGGTACGGCAGCGGCGGCTTTATGGGGTACACGTGCAGCCAATGGCGTTGTTGTAATTACTACAAAAAAGGGAAAAGCAAGTCCTGGTAAAATTAACATTTCCCTAAAAAGTACGTATTCTATAGATGTATTGAACAAAAGTGTCCCACTTCAAACGAGCTATGGCCAAGGAACCGGTGGTCTATATAAAGCTAATAGTAACTTGTCATGGGGAGATAAAATAGCAGATCGTAGCGGTTTGAGCTATGCCGATGTTTCAAATGGCTATGTAATCCTGTCAGATGGTACAATGCGGTATCCTCTTATGGATGGAACTGTGGGAAATCCTCACGGAGGTCAAGGATTTAAGCATGTTTTTGATCACGCTAAAGAATTATTCCATAATGGATATTATTTAGATAATACACTAACCTTAAGCGGGGGGGATGATAAGAGTTTGTATTATGTTAGTTTAGCAAATCTAGATCAGGAGGGTATTTTGAAGGCGAACTCGAGTTATAATCGTAAATCATTCAATATAAATGCTGATCGGCGTTTTGGAGATCATTTGAAAATATCTACCACCATAAATTATGCAAATACCAAATCAACCAGAGCTCAGCAGGGCTCTAATCTATCTGGTTTGTTTTTGGGTGGGCTTAGAACTCCGCCTGACTTTGACAATACTTTTTATGAAGGTACCTATGTGGATCCTTCAGGTGCTATGTATTCGAATCGTCAAGTAGCCTATCGTAATCCAATTGGACAACGTGTGCGATCAGGTTATGATAACCCGTTCTGGACTTTAAATCGCGTCACTAGTACTTCTGACGTGGATCGTTTTTTAGGCTCTTTGGAAACTAAGTTGAATCCACTGCCTTGGCTCTCTTTTATTCTTCGTGCTGGTCTTGACTACTATTCAGATGATCGGGCAGATAATTATCCTGTCCTTTCGTCCACCTTCAATAATGGTAGTTTAACCCTTCAAAAAATTTCAGAAAAGCAGTTTAATAGCGACTTTATTGGTACGGTAACCAAGCCATTATCAAAAGATATTAGCTTCACTGGGTTGCTAGGAATCAATTACAATAATCGGAATTACGAAAATTTTGGTACTACCTCACAGGACTTTATTTTGTCAGATGCTCCATTTGATTTAACAAACTCAGCAGCTTCATCACGTTTTCCATTTAACGAACGGACACTTATACGGTCCACGGCTACCTACACCCAATTATCTTTTGGAATGTACGATCAACTATTTGCTGATTTGACAGGAAGGCTAGAGCAGGCATCCACAGTTGCCAATGCATTTTTTTATCCATCAATTTCATTAGCATGGCAGTTGAATAAACTGAAATCTTTGGCAAGTATCAATGATTGGTTGTCATTTGGTAAGTTGAGAATGTCATACGGAGAAGTTGGTATTCAGCCAAAGCCTTACTTGGCTGGCACGTATTATCAGCCTGCTAAAGTAACGGAAGGTTATGGTCCAGGCTTGGGTGCTTCTTCACCTATTTATGGTGGTGGTTATTTGAGAAGTAACAATGAAGGTAACCCCGATATTGTTCCTGAACGAAAAAAAGAGATAGAGGTTGGCACAGACTTGCGATTTCTCTCTGATAAGTTGACATTGAGTGCAGTCTATTATTCAAATAAAACGATTGGGGCTATTTTCCCTGTATTAGTGCCAGCCACTATCGGTTTTTTAACTAGGGATGATAATGCTGCAGAAATTCAGAACAGAGGTGTTGAGCTAGAGTTGGGGGCCAATAATTGGTATACCAATAAAGATTTTAGTGTTAGCACCAATATCAATTGGTCAAGTAATAGGAATAAGGTGCTCCAGTTGGCCGGTATCCAGTCTCTTGTTTTAAATGGTTTTTCTGACCCATCTTCCAGCGCAGTGGTAGGTCAGCCTTTGGGTGTACTTTGGGGTACAGATTTTGCTAAAGACGCCAATGGGAAACTGGTCCTGGACGCCAATGGGTTCCCCAAAGCTTCTCCCAATGCAAGTGTAATTGGTAATCCAAATCCAGACTGGATTGCATCAATTGGCAATACACTTCGCTACAAAAAGTTCAGTATGTCTATCCTGTTTGATCATGTTCAAGGTGGGGACGTTTGGAATGGAACCAAGGGGGCTTTAGTGCACTTTGGTACGCATGCCAGTACCGAAAAAGAAACAGTAGCAGCTGATAATTTGATTACATACGATGGGGAAACGATTAATCAAGGAACTTCATTTCGTGGAAGTGTTGTTGATTTTGGGAATGGCCCAGTTGCTTTAACTCAAGCCTGGTATAATGATCTGGGGGGAGGGTTTGGTTCAGTTAGCTCGCAATTTGTTGAAAAGGGAACCCGTACTCGTTTACGAGAGATCACGCTGTCTTATTCATTAACGGGGCCCAAGTTTAAAAGCAAAACTAAACTGCAATCAATTGATTTTTCTGTCACTGGAAGGAATTTGATTTTATGGACATCCTACTCTGGAATTGATCCAGAAACGAACCTCACAGGTACTACTAATGGCAGGGGGCTGGATTATTTTAACAATCCGAGTACCCGATCTTATTTGTTCTCTATTAAGGTTAACTACTAATACGTAAGAATATGAAACGATTAATCAGATATTTCTCTCTTTTTGTGATGCTTGCAGTACTTGCTTCGTGTAAAAAAGTAACAAATGGACTAAATGTGAGCCCCAATAATCCAACAGATGCCACTATTAACTTACTACTTAATGGTATACAGGTTGCTAGTATTGTGTCTTATGAAGGAAATAATGCCCGTGTGGCTGGAATCTTTTCTGGGGCTTTCACTGGATCAGATCGTCAATACACTAGTTTGAACAATTATAATACTACGGCTTCAGATTATAACGAAGGTTGGGATTTTTTATATACGAATGTAATTGCTCAGTGCTATCTTGTGGAGGCTAAAGCATTGGCGACAAACAATAAAACAATTTTAGGTATTGCGCAAGTAATGAGGGCCCAGGCTCTCGGCTTAGCAGCTGATTTATGGGGTGACGTTCCTTTTAAGCAAGTGGGTAATCCAGATCAGTTTGCTCAGCCTAAATTTGATAAACAAGAAGATGTTTATGCTGGTGTACAAGTATTGTTGGATGCAGCTATTATTAATCTTTCAGCTAATTTGGGAGCGAGCCCTGGTGCCAAGGATATTTTTTATGGAGGCAATAATCAGCAATGGATTGCAGCAGCAAATACATTGAAAGCACGTTTTTATCTCCATACGAGGGGGTATGCGAATGCAATTATGTATGCAAACCAAGGCATTCCAAATGCAGCAGGCGATATGTTGGCTAAGCATGGAGGAACCTATCAGCTAGATATGAACTTGTACAACTCATTTGTGGATCAGGATCGTGGGGGGTATTTAACTGGGGCCTCCGCTTTTGCGCCTGCTTTGCTGCAGACTCGAGGTGAAACAGTTAGATTGAATGCGCTGTATAAAGATGCACCTGGAAATAACGCGGTATTAAATGTGGAGGGCTTTTTTGGTCCAAGTGCATCATTCCCATTGGTTACGTATTCAGAAAATCAGCTCATATTGGCAGAGTCGAATGCAAAACAAAGCAATCCAGTAGCGGCATTAGCGGCACTAAACGCGCACAGAGGCTATCTTAATACCATTTATGGGGGGTATGTTGATTTAATGAGTGCTGATTTAAATGAAATACTCAAAGAGCGGTATATAACTTTTATTGGTCAAATTGAACAATTTAATGATGTCCGTAGAACGAAAAATGCTTTAGGAATTTCACCCACTGTAAATACAACAACGGTGTTGCCACAACGTTTTTTATATCCGCAGAATGAGTTGAATACGAATCCCAATACCCCCCCTGTACGTGTGGGTGATTTATTTAAACCGACACCAGTGAATGATACTCCATATTAGTGGGGATATTATTTTTGATTTGGAGTAAAACAAAAGCCATAGTAGATTGAAGAACCTACTATGGCTTTTGTTTGTCTTGAAAGTAGTTTTATTTACCCAAAATAGGTCGCCCACTTTGCCCAATAGCAACTACTATAATTAATACAGCTAAGCCATAAAAAAGAGTGATCGCGCGGTGTTTGCTGGTGTCATCTGTTGCTTTTTTCGAGCGGGAATGTCCAATAGTGATCAATACGACGGCAAATAGCATCATGACCACATGCTCTACTGTCCAATAGCGTAGTGCGCTATCTTTCATGGTTTCGCTCATAGGGCTAAATTTGACAAAAGGGCTGTAGAAATAAAGAATCAAACCAACCAAAAATTGAGTATGAGCCGATATCATGGCAAACAGGTTGATTTTTCGGTAGCTTTCTGAGTAGGGCTTTTCCCCGAACCAAGCTAATATCGCTCTCAATAAAGCAATAGTAATCAATACCAGCACGACATAACGAAGGCCAGCGTGTAAATTCAATAGAAATGGATACATATTATTATTTTTTTTTGTGCAAAGTAAGACAAAAAGTACTTGAATTTGAAGAATATGTTAGCTGATTAGGACTTCATGATCTCTAAAAATGTACCTTTAGCACCATTGTTTAGTTTTAATATGCAGTATAAATAGGAAGAATGAGTTTTAAAATTAGTTCCGTAATAGTAGCTACTGGAAGCTACATCCCCGAGAAGGTTGTTTCAAATGCACAGTTTTTAAATCATCTTTTTTACGAAAAAAATGGTGAACGTATTCAACGCGATAATAGCGAGATCATTTCTAAATTTAAGGCCATTACAGAGATTGAAGAGCGTCGTTATGCCGATGATGCCTATATGGCCTCTGATTTAGGCTATTTTGCGGCCAAAGATGCGTTAGACTCGTCGGGAATGAATGCGGAAACGTTAGATTATATAATCGTAGCACATAATTATGGAGATATGTGCCATGGAAGTACCCGCTCCGATTTTTTACCCACATTAGCTTCTCGAATAAAACATAAATTGGGGATTAAAAATTCGGACTGTGTTGCATACGACTTGCCTTTTGGATGTCCAGGGTGGTTGCAAGGGATGATTCAGGCAGATTATTTCATTAAATCTGGGGATGCCAAGCGTATTTTGATTATTGGCGCAGAAACATTATCTCGTGTCACTGATCCACATGATCGTGATAGTATGATTTATGCAGATGGTGCGGGTGCAGTAATTTTGGAAGGCAAGGAGGATGTGTCGGCTGGTATTTTGTCTCATAAAACACAGACCGATACCCTTCATGAAGCGTATTATTTGTACAGTGGCAAATCAAGTAATCCTGCGTACGACGGTGATGATTTGTTTATCAAGATGGATGGTCGCAAAATTTATGAATATGCTTTGACAAATGTTCCATTACTTCTCAAACAAACATTAGAAAAATCAAACATAGATGTTCGTGATATCAAGAAAGTATTGATTCATCAGGCGAATGGGAAGATGGATGAAGCTATTTTAAAACGTTTTTTTAAGCTGTGTGGCATTTCCAAGGCTCCTGAACATATTATGCCCATGACTATTTCAAAACTGGGAAATAGCTCTGTTGCGACTATCCCAACCCTCTTGGATCTTATTCTGAAGAAAAAGCTGAAGGATCATTCCATTCATTTGGGTGATGCCGTTATGATTGCATCAGTAGGTGCAGGAATGAATATCAATGCCATGGTCTATCGATTTTAATAAGAGGTGTATCTCCTTACCATCATTACATAAAAAAAGCGATCCTAATTTGGATCGCTTTTTGTTAGAAAAGTACTTTTTCTTCTTCGAGGGCAAAGCCTTCGTCTACGATGATTCGACCACAGTGTTCGCAAACAATAATTTTTTTACGTTGGCGAATGTCTAATTGCCTTTGAGGGGGGATTTGATTGAAGCAACCAGCACATGAGTCGCGTTGGATGGTCACAACAGCTAAGCCATTTTTTGCATTGCTACGCAATCTTTTATAGGCAGTGATAAGACGTTCCTCAATAAGGGGCTCTGCAGTTTCTACTTCGGTACGTATTTTTTCTTCTTCTTTTTCTGTTTCAGAAGTGATGTTTTCCAATTCTGCTTTTTTAGAGAACAAGTCTTTCTTGCGTTCTTCTAGATGTTCCAGTGCTTTTTCATACACGGCCGTTTTATTGGTTATTTCAAAACCGTACTCTTTGATCTTTTTTTCAGATACCTGGATGTCTAGGCCCTGTACCTCAATTTCTTTTGACAATGCATCGTATTCGCGATTGTTTTTAACATCATTGAGTTGCGCTTCATATTTTTTAGTAGCTGCTAAAGCTTCTTTAATGTTGCTTTTTCGTGTTATAATCGAGTCTTCAAGTTCATCTAGCTCCGATTTTATTTTTTGAATGCGGGTTTCTAAACCAGCAATTTCGTCTTCCAAATCGGCTACTTCCATAGGAAGCTCGCCACGTACTTGACGTATTTTGTCAATTTGGGTATGTAAAGTTTGGAGGTTATAGAGAGCCTTTAGCTTCTGTTCTACGGTTTGTTCCATTAAATCAAATAATTTATGGGGTTTGTGTTTTGTACGGTTAAACGGGTGACAAATTTAGGAAATTTTTTCGTAATAAGCTCCTGCAATAGGTCTTGCGTAAATTGCTCACTCTCAAAGTGTCCAATATCGGCAATGATTATCTTTTTTTCGGCATCAAAAAACTCGTGGTATTTGTAGTCAGCCGTGATAAATAGGTCGGCTCCAGCTCGTATGGCTTTGGGCAGTAAAAAGCCCCCGGCTCCACCACACACGGCTACCCG
Organism: uncultured bacterium; assembly: GCA_903859135.1. Lineage (GTDB taxonomy): Bacteria > Bacteroidota > Bacteroidia > Sphingobacteriales > Sphingobacteriaceae > Daejeonella. Next base: position 10,321 of record CAIOLR010000487.1, read on the forward strand.
ATGAATCATCTTATTTCTAAAGGCCGTATGGCGTATTACCTTGGCATTGAATTGCTTTTTTACATACCTTAAGAATGTTTCTTCTTCCGTAGCTTCCTCTAAAATACCAATCATGCCTGAGCCAACTTCGGGGGAGTGATTAGCTAGTGGATATAAATCGAAAGCAACTTCTTCATATGGATGCACCTCTTTCAGTGCTTTAAGTAGAAGATGTTCGGTATGGGTTGGATATATGGTTTCTATACGAACCTCTTGCTCGTGATGTTGTTGCTCCTTTTTACCTGTAAACGGATTGGTTGATTCATTTCCTTTAAATGTACCTGTTCCTTGTGCAGAGAAGCTACATTCGGAATAATTTCCAATATGGCCAGCACCAGCTTTGAACAATGTTTCACGTACTTGATCTGCATGACTAGTGGGGCAAAATGTAACTAGTTTTTTCAATACATTTTGTTTTGGAGATAAGATACGGCATTGTGTTAGGCCGAGCTTCGCACAGATTTTGGCATTTACGCCATGCAGTACGTTGTCAAAGTTGGTATGGATGGCATAGAGTGCAATATCGTGTTTGATGGCCTTCATCACTACGCGTTCGATGTAGGTTTTGCCATTCAGTTTTTTTAACCCGCGAAAAACAATGGGATGATGCGAAATAATGATGTCGCATTTATTTTGAATGGCTTCCTCTACTACTTCCTCTGTGCAATCCAAAGAGATCAGTGCTTTCGATGTTTCTCGGTTCGGATCACCAACAATAAGGCCTGAGTTGTCGTAGTCTTCTTGATAAGATAAAGGAGCAATATTTTCTAAAAAAGTGATGAGATGGCCTATATTCATTGGTTTAAAGGTAATGTGTATTACTTGAAAATTAAAAAGGATTTGATTTTTAATTCGGATTGCGAGTCGGTGAAAATAGAGAAATGCAGCATGTTTAACTACAATTTTTGTAGTTAAAAAAATATTTTATTACTATTTTTTAATTCGTTTTTAATTATTAACTTAGATTTCGCAATAAAATAATATATCAATAGGTGCGTGTTGGTGTGTGATAGATATTAATTAAGAATGAGCCTTGCATTTATGAAATTACCATGAGCTGTTGCTTATCAGTGTGAAAAATGATGCTCTATAAATATAGGAAAAGTGATGAATGAAAAACATCCGAACAAACTAGTAGCAGCTGTACCACATAAACCAGCTATTGGAAAATTGCCTATTGCTGTGCCACATAAACCAGCGGTTGGTAAAGCACCCATTGTTGCACCACATAAACCAGCTGTTGGTAAAGCACCCATTGCTGCACCACATAAACCAGCTGTTGGTAAAGCACCTATTGCTGTGCCACATAAACCAGCTGTTGGAAAATTGCCTATTGCTGTGCCACATAAACCAGCTGTTGGAAAATTGCCCATTGCTGTGCCACATAAACCAGCGGTTGGTAAAGCACCC
>CAIOLR010000488.1 GCA_903859135.1 uncultured bacterium
AAAGGAGGTGAAATCATTCCCAAAATTATTGTCATCAATGTGGAGAAACGTAAAGAGGGTGCATCAAAAATCAATTATCCCAAAACCTGTCCTGAGTGTGGTACTCGTTTGATACGAGAGGAGGGAGAAGTAGCCTATTATTGTCCCAATGAGGAAGGATGTCCGCCACAAATTGTCGGAAGGATACAGCACTTTATCAGTCGAAAAGCCATGAATATCGATGGTTTAGGTAATGAAACGATCGAAGCTTTTTATAAAAATGGTTTAATAAAGGGTATTACCGATCTGTATACACTTCACGAAAAAAGTGACGCTTTAAAGCAATTGGATCGTTTTGGAGAGCGATCGATCGATAAATTGCTAGCGGGTATCGAAAAATCCAAACAGATGCCTTTTGAAAAACTCCTTTTTGGTCTGGGGATCAGATATGTGGGCGAAACGGTTGCAAAGAAACTGGCGATCTATTTTAAAAATATAGATAAGCTGATGAAGGCCGATTTAGAGGAATTGATATTGGTTGATGAAATTGGGGGTCGAATTGCAGAAAGTGTGATTCATCATTTCGAAGAACCCCAAAACGTACAACAGATAGCGGAACTCCGTCAGTATGGGCTGCAATTTGAGGCTGAAGAAAGGTTAGTATCGCTAGAAAGTACCAAGCTAGAAGGGAAAACATTTGTGATATCGGGCGTATTTGAAAACCACAGTCGTGAAGAATTAAAAGAGTTAATCGAAAAAAATAGTGGGAAGATATTGAGTAGCATCTCCGCCAAATTAAACTACCTCTTAGCAGGAGATCATATGGGCCCTGCCAAGCTGGAGAAGGCAAAAAAGTTAAATATTGCTATTATTTCGGAGGAAGAGTTTGTTGAGATGATTCGGTAAATTATTTCATGTGTATTATTTGTTTCTTATGAGCCATGAAGCTACCATGAGCAGAATTTTTCGTGATTTTTTGTTTTTCATGGCACTCAAGAGCCGCTTCGCTAACGTTTTTCACGATCAGTTGTTTTTCAGGGTGTTCAAGAGATCACTCCGCTAAGTTTTTCATTAGGTTTTGCGAACGGTCGCTCATGATGGTTTCATCATGTTATTTTAGCCAGCTATTTGCTCATTCAAGCGATAGCTGGCTTTTTTCACCCCGCAAAAAATCCATCCATCCAAATCTACACCCCCAACCCCAAACATGTTAAAATCCTTCCCCAACGAGCGGCAGCTCGATAGGATGGAAGCGCGTCGTTTGTTTTAAAATGATTTTTTGATCATGTATTTTAATTTAAATTTAATTTTTTTTTAATTATTGATTGTTTTATCATTAAAAAAATCAATAATTATTTTAATGATAAAATTATTTCTCTTAATATTGCGCCCCCATAAAGCAACGATTCCATCAAACACACTTTATTGCTATGAAACAAAAATTTAAAGACCTATTAAAAAAGAAAAACAAGCCAACCTTTGACGAAGCAGCGGCGTATTTCACAGCAATGACTGATGCGCAAAAAGCAGCGAAGAAGGGAGGTGTTACAGATGAGGCATTTCCTATTGGTTTAGAGAGCCCTAATTTCGGAGGTAATGCTGGGCTAATGAATGCTAGTGGGTTTGAACCCAAATTAACCCGAACAAAGAGATGGGGTGATATTAATGGTGGCTGGCTGCCCGAAGTGGTAATTCACGGCAAGACTAAAAAGCCAGAAGACCCATTGACAAAATTGATACGATTAAATAATCCTAATACAATCAGGGATTGGGCGGATGATCTTTCAAATAGGTATCGCCCAAAGGTACAAACCGGTGGAATAAATAGTACGTTGACAGACAAGCCGACGGATTTTTCTTCTAATCCAGCACTGCATTATAGTAATACACAAAGCGGTAATGCTGCTGCTTATAAGACTATAGGGCAGCGTAATGATTACTATAAATGGGTCGATAAGCAAGTAGAGGGTAAAAGTAAATGGTTTAAAGCTGCAGCTGAGGTGACTAGTTGGAGGGCAGTAGGCGCAGCAGCACCCGATCGATTCAATGGCCCATTTTTGAATGATGCAGCCGATAAACTTTTACAAGCAGGCAATAAGGCACTTTTTCCCCATAACATGGAAAATGCGAAAAAAATGATGGCAGGCACCCTAGATCAATTTGGTTATGGTAATTATTTTACAGATGCTAAAGGAGAGATCATTTGGTTTGCAGGGAAGAAAGGAAAGGATTTCGATTATGCATTAGTTCGGTTCGAACAAACAAAGGTGCAGGAATTTCTCACTCAGTATAGGATGGGTAATCCTAGTGAAGAGGTAAATAGTGCGATAGAGTCGATTAATAGCTCTATGGGTATGCCAGGTTCCCCGCAGAATGTAAGGGATGTGATAAAAGAACAGTTTAATGAAGAAAGAGGACAAAAAGCTTTTGACTTCAACAGCTATAATGATAAGGTAAAATTAGGTCAAGGAATAATTGATAAACTGCACAATAGGTAATGAAAGGTGTACTGAAATATATTCTTTCCTTACTTGTAATTGAATTTATCTTGTGTGTTATTTTTTTTAAACTAGAAAGCTTAATGCTATACAAGTCGTATTACTGGTCAATCAAGGGAAGTCTTAAAGATGCATATGATGTCAACATACTGAGGGTGATGTTTTATTACCCTTTTTATATAATTGCCTTTATTTTTCTAGTAAACCCAAAGACATGGCAAGGTCGCGTTATACGAGCAATAATAATTCGTTCATTAAGAAAAATAGCTCCAAGAAATCAAGTAATGCAATTAGCATTCCTTAATTCTGGTGGGTACATATTTCTATGTCTGCTGTATGGTTTTATTCTCATGCCAAGCACAAAGGAGTACTTTATTGAATCCTTTTTCTATTATTCTATTATAGCAACTTTCTCAAGTCCTTTTATCCTAAACACGATACCTTATTATAAAAGACTTGTAAAAGAGCTATAGTGAGCAACTGTCCCTAGAATGATCAACTTCATTCTAGAGGTGGTTTTCAAAACAAAACAATGAAGATTTCTAGAATAAATAGTCGGTCCTCAAAAAGTGATTTTTAATTTTTGGGGATAAAAAAAAGTGCAGGCAGAAAAGAATAAGTCTTGAAAAAAATGGAATAAAAAGGCCATCTTCCTTTTGAAGATGTTCATTATTCGCTTAAAATTCA
>CAIOLR010000489.1 GCA_903859135.1 uncultured bacterium
CCCATCCCAAACCGAACCGCCAGGCGAATTAATTCGAATATTGATCGTATTTGCCGATCCTTCTATTTCTTGAAAATCACGAACAAACGATTTTGCAAACGTGTCATCGTTTGGGCTGCCTTCACCGATCACGCCGTAAATGTGTATTTCAGCAGTTTGTTCGGGCTTGTTTAGTTGTATCGAGTAGAATGGTGTTCGCATGTAGCTTGTTTTTGATACCCCAAAATTCCGTTATAGGCGGAGGACACGAAAGGACAGGCAAAACAGCTGTGATTTTTTTTGCTTAATTTTGTAGTCGAATGAAGTTGAACGATTCAAATAGTATTGCGAATGGATTGGACGAAAATAATCGTTCTGCTATTCTTCAATTGATAGACCTGAAAACTGAAAGTGATATGAAAGATGTACTGACTAAAATGGATAGTATGTTTACCAAAATAGATGCAAAGTTTGCGCATATGGAGGAAAGTATTATCACTACGCGTTGGGTGATAATTGCTGCTGGATCAATAATAACGATCCTGTTGGCTATTTTGGCTTTGAAATAGTTTGATTCATCCAAGAATCAGTTTTTGCTAAATTGAACTGGCAGCACTCGTTTGATTCACGAAAAAATTAAATTGATACCCGTTTTTATGCTTAAAAAGCTTACCCGTGGTAGACTCTTCGTCTAGCAAAACTGGATTGTGTGGTTTACCAATAATGTGGACTCGTTTGTTGTTGTCTGTAATGCGTAATACGGCACGTTTTCCAATGAATGGAAGTAATTTTAACTCTACTTCATCTCTAATCATATGGATATCAAAAAAGCCAGAGTAAGTGAAAATAAGGCCATTGGGATCATCTTTGGTTTTTCGTTTTAATTCGGCCATTTCTCCAGCAATTGGGATACTTTGCCATGATTTTCCTGTTTTGAATTTGGCGGGCTCCCAGCTCTCAAAATCGGTATGGTAAGCTATTTCTATATGGGCGATACTGCCGATGTTATCACCTTCGAAAACCTTTATTAGACTCATTTTTTAACTAAAAGGGATTATTAATTGAAATGCTTTAGGAATTGATAAGCGTTTATATGGTTCATCGCTAATACGCTTAGTAATGGGTACCCCATCATTGGGAGAAGCATACGAAAGCATCATTGCGTATTCGTGCTCTGTTCGCGCATTTAAACGCTTGTTGATGCGTTCTCGTTCGCGAAAATACCAGCGTTTTAAATTTTCAAAGGGTAGGTCATCCTCAGAAAAACCGTATAGATCAATAAAACGACGGATATTGAAGTCAATAACGTGATCTGTTGCATTTGGATGCTGACACCAGCGATACATTTCTTGGCGGATAAGGAGGTCCATCGCTTGGGAAAATTTTAGAATATCAGCATTGGTGAGGTACCCGCCCAATCGTTGGATACCTTCTCGGCCAATCACCACGTCAAACGTGGCACCTAAATTTAGTTTTTGAGATGGTCGGACTTTAGCTGGGTCCTTTTTATCGAACTTTTTGAGCATGCCGCGGATAATCGCGCTAGCATAATTTCGATCAGTAGCGTAAATGCAATTTCCATACTGTACCTGTAAATAACGACGTATATGTTTATATACTGGAATTCGAATACTATCCATACTATTGATATACGCTAATGTATAGTAATTATTTTAATATTTCAACAAATAATATAAAATTATATTAATTGCTATAAATTAATACTCATCGACCGCATCAGGAACTCAAGCTCTTCGAACATCCATTTATCCATACTATCTGTTACTTTTTTTTTGGAATATAGTTGAAGCATGTTCGCTATATCGTTCGGCTGAACACCCTTTTCTTGACATGATTTTAAAAAATCAAACACATCAGGGAACGATATAATAGGTTTAAGGCCACTAGATTTTTGTTGTAATTGAAGACGGTTTGTTTGCATTAGTATATTGTTTGTTTTTGCTAAAAATTGAGTCGCAAGGTAAACACGTACACCGAATAAAAACCCCTATATATTCCCCCAAAGTCCCCGTAAATCCCCCCTAAAATTCCCTTAATTTGCCCCCAATACCCATAATAGTTCATTTTTATGGATTGGGCTATTTAAAATCTGGATTAATTTTGATTGTCGCTTAATTCCAAACTCGTCGCCGATATTAGTTTTTTTGTATATGCTCGATATACTTGTTTCAAGTTTCTTGCTAGAAATAGTTAACATTTCTGCTATCTCTTTTCGTGGCATTTTGTCGATCATGAGTCGCGCGATTTTGATTTCTAATTTATCAAAATCGAGACGCTCGCAATTAAATTCAAATGCTGATGTATTCCTATTTGAGGTGATATACGTTGGATGTATTGGCGTGCTTATCGGCTTAAAATCCAGCGAATAATAAAAATTTCGTGCTTTCAGAAACTTTTTATCAACCTCGGTTCTCTTTTTGGTTTTAATACCTATTTGCCATAGAAACAAGCAGTTTATTAAGACGAAAATGGTATTAATTACAATATCTTCCACCCATTGTGGATGATTAAGCCCAATGATAGGCGATAATAACCATGGGACTACGGTAAATAGCAGCAGCAGCCTTTGTTGCAGTACACGTTTGTTAGCCGTCTCGAAAAATGCTTTAAATATAGTGCGCCATATGTGAACGATGAGGTAGGTGCCATAACAAAGCGGAACAACGTACGCACAACTTCGAGAGAAGCGCAAGTCGCCACTTAGCGGGAAAATGAATATGTAAACCAGTATTACTGGTATCGAGAGTATGAATGGCCCGTATTTAGCATGCCATTTCAGCGGCTTTAGGCCAATCGTTTTATACCAATAAATTGGGAAAAATGCAGCAGCAAGGTAACCGAAGCCATACCCTAAAAACCGCTGAACGGGTATTGATATCGCTATTTCTGCGCTGGTAGTTTGAAACAGGCCCTCAACAATATCACGAAAAAGCACTAGAACAACTAATATAAATTGCCACGTACGTTGTTGTTCTTTTGGGGAGGTCAAAAGGTTCCATCCTTGCAGGATACAAACAATAAAAACGAAAATGATGAAAAGAAGAGAAACCCAGTGCAAGTAAAGCCCGTGCCCTATAAGTATGTTCATTGTTTTATAAAATGGAGCGAATATAGGATATTAGTGTAACTTACACACTATACGGGATACCGAAATTAGAGGCCTTGCTCTTGTCGGTTATCCCAAAAAAACAATAGGACAATTTGGTTTGATTGAACCTCATAGAATAGGGAGCAATTTTTTGAAATAGGTGCTTTGCGAACAGATGGCTTTAGTGCCGACGCTTTGAATATATATGGATGCTTGGATATATTTGAAAGCTTTTTTTCTGCTGTTTGAACAAACTTTTTAGCAACGCTTTCGCTCCAATGGTGTTGCAGGTGAAAAATAATTGCATCAAATGTTTCGATTGCTTCTGATGTCCATAGAATATCTAAATTCATAGATATCTGGCATATTTTTTTATTACCTGGGCGTGTGGGGTTGTTTGTCCACTTTTAACCTGTTTTTGTGCTCGCTCTATACCTTTCTGAGCATTTTCGGGCAGTTCTTCCCAAAAATCAGTTTCAGCAACATTTTTATCTACAAAAGGCTTTGCTGTTACGTACTTGAAATTTTTCAGAAGTTCCATAAAAAAAGAAACTTTGTCGTCTTGTATGTCTAATAGCAGCTTCATGATTTTTGAATTAGATATATACAAATGTACGAAAAACTAAAACCTTAGATGGCTACAGCTGTAGCCCAACATTCAAGCGGTATTTCCAACTCGGCACCCATCTCACATAAATCAGCAAAAAATACATTCAGTGCATGGCGTTTAAACATGCCTTTTAGGTCTTCTGGTTTGTTTAGCAAATCGTTTTTTTCGCGCTCAAATCTTCGCTTTTCATCCAAATTTAAAGGGGCTGACAATCGTGCGATTGTCATTTTTAAAACAGCTTCTTTGATCGTATTTTTGCGTTGATCAGAAAAATTAATCACCTTTTTTCTTTCCAAAAAATTATAAATAATGTTACCGTAATCATCGTAATTGCCTTTTCTTTTGTACGTTTCGAACGCGTTTAACGCTATTTCGATCGATTTCTCTTCGGTTACTTCTTTGGGTTCTTCTTTTACTTCTTGGGCAAGAATTAATTCTTTTTTTGCTTTATGGCGACGTTGATCTGCAATAAATGCGCTTAACCATTGTAACACTTGGCTTACTCCAACACCCATAATATCGCCGTACTGATGTTTGGAACCGCAAAGACACGCTAGTTTAATTTCGTCAAGCGTTAAACCTTTGAAACTCTGTTTAACTTCCGACGCGAGTGCGTCAATTGTTAAATCAAATTCTTGTTTGTCTGAAGGTTTGTGTTTCAGGTAAAAAATAGCATTTAGTACTGCTTTTGCGATAGTAGCACTTATTTCGTTATCAGTACTTTCAAACACTTTTTTTGAGTTGAGTGCACTTAAAAATGGTTTTAATTCTGGTGCTTGCACCTGTTGCATCGCTAGTGCATGGGCTGTTTGTGGATGAATTTTTGTTAGTTCCATTGGCGTGGTGTTTTAGTTTTTGGTTTAGTATGGATAGTCCCCTGTTTGTATTATTTATTTTTTGGCTATTTTTAGACGACATGAGAACATTTCTTAAACATTGCATGCTTGTATTCATTTCTTGAAAAAAATCGCCTTAGATCGCCTTAAAATCAATTAACGGCTTGTTGCCATTTGGGCGTGTACGTCTCGTAGTGGCTAAAAATTGTTTCTATGCGGGTTTCAGGTGGCTTTTTTGTGGCTAAAGCCGCTGTTTTCGCCTTATGCTCGGTCAGCGCAGCGAATCCCCAACTCTTGATCGCACAAAAATCATCTTGATATTTTTTTCCCTTTGCGCCCTTGTACAAATCCACTTTGTCGACCACGAAATTGTAGCCCTCCTCGCCTAATTCGCGCTTCAGCTGCTCTATTTCGGCTGGTTTGAGGTGTACACGCTCTCGAACTTGCACTTTTTCAATCTTTTCTTTTTGCGCGCAATTTTTTTCTTTTCCCTTTTTTTCGGCGACTAGCATTTGTTTTTGAGGCTCGGCAGGCTCATTTACTTTTTTTTCAGAAAAAACTGAATTCTCAAAAACTGAAATTTTTTCCTCGCGTGTGTGCGTGTGTGCG
>CAIOLR010000490.1 GCA_903859135.1 uncultured bacterium
ATGGTTTTTGCTGTTCCTATGAATATTTGAATCAACAGGATGGCAATCATGCCCACCCCCATCATGTTTAACAAACCACGATTTCCATCTGGCAATACAAAATCAAGAATCTTTCCCACAAAAATAGAGGAAGACAAACCTAAAATAGTGTAAATAATGGCCCCAAAAAGAACCTGTAGCAAAATGCTTTGATGTGGCTTTATTAAATCCAAAAAACGTTTATTGACTGAAACTTTTTCATTTCCAGGTTTGAATTCTTCTGCAGGGAGCAACAATACTAACACGCCTGTCCACTCTTTCTTAAAATCTTCGTATTTTTTTCGATGCATCTGCCCATCGCCCGGATCCATTATTTCGATGTATTTATCAGTCGTTTTATAGATCACCACAAAATGGTGTAGCACCTCCTTCACAACCACATGTGCAATAGCTGGCTTAGGTATTTTAAACAAACTATCAAAGGAGCCTTTTACCCCCTTCGCTTCAAAACCTAACTTTTCGGCGGCCTCAACCATACCCAATACATTAGTTCCCTTTTTATCAGTACTTGCCATTTGGCGTATACGAGCCACTGGCAATTTTAGATTGTAATTTGCAGCTACCGATGCCAAGCAGGCGGCACCACAGTCGGTAATATCACGTTGTTTAACCTTAATACTCATTTATATGCATTTTTATCTCGAAAAAAGACCTTAGTACTATTCTTATGGTGCATTGAGTGCTTTTGATGACGGACTTTGAGCCTGTTTTGGATTAACCCAATTATCAACTTTATCATACAACAGTTGGTATAAACTTCGTTCTGCTACCGCGAATCGGGCACTTAGGCTCATTCCTTTTTTCAGATACCCTTTGTAGCCATTTTTTAACTGCAAATAGTTTTTATCCAAACTACATTTTACTTTAAAAGATGGTTGATTGTTGAACACCAATATATCATCTGAAACATCAAGAATTCTACCCCTTAGCAAACCCCACTGGTTATAATTGAAAGCATCAATTTGAAAACGAGCATCTTGTCCTTGATGTATTAAACCGATATCGGAAGGTTTGATATAACAATAGGCTAAAAGGCTACCTTCTGGTGATATTTCCGCAACTTTTTGGCTACCAATTACATAAGCCCCAGCATGTAAACTGCCCATATTTTGAATAGAACCACTTACAGGTGCTCGCAAGACGAGCTGTTTTTCTTGTTCATTATAGCTTTCCTGCATTTTTTGAAGTTCACGCAGGTCATTCTGATACTTGTTGGCATCTGCCTGACATTTCGATTTGTAGTTTTTTTCTACCAATACAAAATTTGATCTAGCCTGTTCCATTTCAAGCCTATATTTTTCAAACTCTACAGCAGTGAGCACTTTGTTATGGTACAAAATTTCGTAGCGTTTGTAAGTCCGCTCTGCTTGATCTTTTGCGAGATGGCTATTTTTTAATTCTTGTACATATTGCTGCCATGATGCTTGATACTGCCCCGTTTGGAGATCCGCTATTGGTACATTCACATTTTGATTGAGTGCCTTTATAATACGGTTAACATCGTGCAGATTTTGATTCAGTTGCGACAACTGCGCTTGCAGGATATCATTTTGCATTTTTGGAACAGAGGCATCCATGAGAAATAAGGTATCCCCTTGCTTTATTTTTTGGTTGTCCAGCACCATCAATTGGGTAATACGGCCTGTAATTGGCGCATAAAGTTGCTGTTTTTCTACGGCAGGCTGTAAATAACCGGAGGCACTCCTCACACTAATTTGGACTTTCAAAAATGGAAGAGCTGCCAACGCACCAGCAACAACAACCAATACAGTCAAATAAATCACTTTGCTTTGGGTGCTAATTTTATATTTATAAGCGATCGACGTATTGACAATAGTTTCGGCAGTATGGGAAGATAGAGGCATCGTTTGTTATTTTAATTTTGTTTACCGTTCAGCGATAACAGAATCGCAATTGCCGACAAATGCTAATTTAAAATTATCCAAAATATTTAGTGTAAGCCTAATTTATTTCTTCATTTTGACAATTAGGCAGCATCACTTCATTCAATTCATGCCTATTTAATCACCCACCAGATGACCTCATCTAGAATAATCACACAACAACGTGCAAGTATATGAATATTTTGCAGTGATAGGTTCATGGTCAAAAAAAACAGATTATATACGCAAAAATGGCTATTTTAGCGACAATTATGTCTGATATTATACAACTTTTACCTGACTCGGTCGCCAATCAGATTGCGGCTGGAGAAGTAGTACAACGACCCTCCTCGGCAGTGAAGGAACTTATTGAGAATGCAATCGACTCTGGTTCGGATAAAATCCAACTCATTATAAAAGATGCGGGAAAATCACTTATCCAAGTAATAGATAATGGTTGTGGAATGAGCATAACCGATGCGCGCATGTGCTTCGAACGTCACGCAACTTCAAAAATTCGAAAAGCGGAGGATTTGTTTGCAATTCGAACAATGGGCTTTCGAGGAGAAGCCATGGCTTCCATCGCAGCAATTGCCCAAGTTGAGTTAAAAAGTCGCCGACACGAAGATGAATTGGGGACCAGTGTTGAGATCGAAGGGTCGGAAACAATAAGTCAAGAACCCACTTCTTCTGCACCAGGGACTAGTATTTGTGTGAAAAATTTATTTTACAATACACCTGCCCGTCGGAATTTCCTAAAAGGGAACTCAGTCGAGATGCGTCATATTATTGATGAATTTCAACGCATAGCTTTGGCTAATCCAGAAATATTTTTCACACTGCACAACGATGGGAATGAGGTTTTTCATCTACCAAAAAGCAACTTAAAACAACGCATAGTCCATTTGTTTGGCAATTCATATAACCAGAGATTAGTTCCAGTAGAAGAAGAAACGAGTATTATTACCTTGAAAGGCTATGTTGGAAAACCAGAATTCGCAAAAAAAACGAGAGGAGAACAGTTCTTCTTTGTAAATAACCGTTTCGTGAAAGATTCTTATTTAAATCACGCGATACTCGCCGCATTTAAAGAAGTATTGCCGACGGATAGCTATCCCCTGTATGTTTTATTTATCGATATTGACCCTGCTAAAATCGATATCAACGTGCATCCAACCAAAACAGAAATTAAGTACCAGGATGAGACATCCATTTATGCCATCATCCGCTCGGCGGTGAAACGCTCGCTGGGTAGGTATAATATCAGTCCGACGTTGGACTTTAACCAAGAAACTGGTTTTAGTCAAATGATTACGCACAAAGCACCAGAGGATATTACTCCTCCACAAATCAGCTTTAACCCCGACTTTAATCCTTTTGGGGAAGGGCAGAAGTCGCAGCGAGAACCCTCCTTTTCACAACATCTGGGGGCAGCGGAAAAAGGGATCCCTCAAAACTGGTCGTCTTTGTATGAAATTGCAGAAGCACCTATTTCAACTCAAAGCGAATTGGCTATTGAAGAACATGCCACCCAGATAGATCTTGCTGGGCAAGGGTTGGAAAAGCAGAGCAGACAACAAATTTTTCAGTTACACAATCGCTTCATTATTTCGCAAATAAAATCAGGGTTTATCCTAATCGATCAACAAGCGGCACACGAGCGTATTTTGTATGAACGCTTTCTAAAACAATTAGATCAGCATCCAGGCGGAAGTCAACAAAGCCTTTTTCCACAAACAGTTGATCTCAGTGTAGGAGATTTTGAATTAGTAAAAGAATTATTACCAGACATTCAGTCTCTGGGATTTTTGATACGTGAATTTGGAAAAAACACAGTTGTGATAGAAGGTATCCCGACGAATATAGGATCCAATATCAGTGAGAAAGACCTACTGGAACAACTCATTGAGGGCTTTAAGAATAATAAATCTGAATTGAGATTAAACAAACAGGAGAACTTGGCTCATGCGATGGCAAAAAACACAGCGATCAAACAAGGTATCATGCTGTCTGTAGAAGAAATGAATCGTATTGTGGACGAACTTTTTGCCTGCGAACTTCCTAACACATCCTTAAATGCAAAACCGATAATTATTACTTTTACCCTAAATGAGCTTATTCAAAAATTTGAACCCAGGTAGGCTCCACCGAAGCATACGATGAACACATACAACAACAACTCTCCCTTCTCAAACATACCCACGGTAGTTAAAAATCTACTGATCATTAACATTCTTTTTTTCATCGCCACACTTGTGTTTGAAAGTAAGGGGATATACTTAGTCAAACTTTTGGGCGTTTATTATTTTGATTCGCCTAATTTTCATATTTGGCAGGTCATTACGTACATGTTTATGCACGGAGGCTTTGCACATATTGCATTTAATATGTTTGCTTTATTTACGTTTGGATCCACGTTGGAATACACCATGGGCTCCAAACGATTTTTAAATTTTTATCTCATCACGGGACTAGGTGCTCTCGCCCTACAAATGCTCGTACAAGCCATCGAAGTACATCAGATTGCAGGAAACTTTACGATCAATATAACAAGCTTTACTTCATCTAACCACGAACATATTCGCACATTAAGTGAAATATATTTGAGCCCTATGGTAGGTGCTTCGGGTGCAATTTTTGGGCTATTAATTGCATTCGGCATCCTTTATCCCGATTCAGAACTCCTTATTTTGTTTATTCCCGTCCCCGTAAAAGCGAAATACATCATACCCGCCTACGTGGTACTTGAACTCATATTAGGCGTAGCTCAATTCTCCGGGGATTCCATTGCACATTTTGCACATTTGGGTGGCGCATTATTTGGTTTTATATTGATAAAGTTTTGGCATCTACGACGACTACGTAATTTTTATGAATAAATCTGTTATTCGCGAATTGTATGACAACGTGTTTCAATCAGGCGATCGATTGAATTTGTTTATTGGCATCAATGTATTGATCTTTTTATTGATCAATCTAGTTACCGTATTTGAATTCTTATTTACACACACCACTCTTATTACAGACTGGTTGAAGACACAGCTATCCTTACCAGCACATTTACCAGCATTGCCCTATAAATTTTGGACCATCTTTACATACATGTTTACACACCGAGCTTTATTTCATCTCCTGTTTAATATGCTTTGGTTGTATTGGATGGGGCGGATATTTCTAGATTTTTTAAACAAACGACAGTTTACCTTTACTTATTTAGCAGGGGGGCTAGCTGGTGCTTTTCTTTTTATTTTGGCATACCATACCCTACCCGCATTAACCACTTCAACTATCTCAGCGAGTATGCTAGGTGCTTCTGCTAGTGTGATGGCTATTGTTGTCGCTGTCGCCACTTTAGTACCCAACTATTCCATTCGGTTATTGTTTTTTGGTGATGTTCGATTAAAATATCTGGCATTGGCTTACTTTGCAATGGATGTTATTGGAATTGCCAGCGAAAATCCAAGTGGCAATATTGCTCATGTTGGAGGTGCCATACTGGGCTTTATTTATATTAAACAACTGCAAAATGGCAACGATTGGAGCAAAATATTCAAGAAACGCAGTCAACTAAAGGTGGTTCAAAAACAAAACCAACCAGTATCGGGTAGCTCTATGATAGACCAAGCAATCATCGACTCCATTTTAGATAAAATATCAAAATCAGGCTACGACAGTCTAAGCTCGTCAGAAAAAAAACAACTTTTTAAAGCCAGCAACAACAAATGATTCGAAAGAAAAAATCAGTGCAAGGGCTACATTTTTTCAATAAAATCATTCTATTCTTCAATAGTTTATTTGCACTTACTTTAATACTGAGTTACCTCGCATCAATCATAGACCCTCGTCTATTTTGGCCTATTTCTTTTTTAGGATTGGCCTACCCTGTGCTACTATTAATCAATATTATTTTTATTGGCTATTGGCTATGTAGTCGCTTCCCCAAATTTGCACTCCTATCTTTTTTTACCATTATTATCGGCTGGAAGTTTTTGGCGAGCCATATCGGCTTCCGTGAATCGACAGCCATTGGAGTACCGAAATCATCCCAACATTTTATTCGGGTAATGACTTATAATGTACATGAGTTTAAACAATTTGGGGATAAAAATGATAAACGCACTAAAGCCATTTTTCTAGATATCATCCAAAAAGAACAACCTGACGTCATCTGTTTTCAAGAGTTTTTCACACGTCACCAAAATGAGTATAATTTTAAAAAAGCAATTAGCGAAGTGCTGAATACCTCGCATTATTATTACAATCCGACCAAAGGCAACAACTACGAGACAATCGGATTGGCTATATTTTCAAAATTTCCGATCATCAATAGTGGAGTCATCCAGTTTGAAAAGCACAATAATAACGAATCTATATTTACTGATATCAAAGCGAATAATAGAGTCTTTAGGGTTTATAATGTACATTTTCAATCGATCCTATTCAAGCCAGAAGATTATAAATATATCGACGAGTTCAAAAATCAAATGGTTACGGATGTGAAATCCTCCCGTCGGATTGGAGCCCGTCTAAAGCAAGCATTTATAAAACGGGGCAGTCAGGTAGAAATATTAAAAAAGCACGCCAAAACATGCAAAAACCCCTATTTAGTTGCTGGGGATTTCAATGATACGCCCATATCCTACGCTGTAAACAACATGCTTTCGGGAGGTTTAATCAATAGCTTTCGCGAGAAAGGAAGTGGCTTAGGTATCACCTATAATGGTGATTTTCCAAATTTCCAAATCGACTATATTCTGGTGAGCCCCTCTTTTTCTGTTAAAAATTACCGTATCATACAAAAAAAAGTGTCTGACCATTATGCCCTTAGAAGCGATTTGGAGTTGAAATAGCCTCACCCCGACCCTCTCCAGAGGAGATGGAGCTGTAAAGACAGATCCCCCAGACTAAGAAAACTATCGCATATTTTATACGTTTGTAACATGGAAACTAACCTAATTATATATAATACCCTTACCCGAAAAAAAGAATCCTTTAAGCCTCAGCATCCACCTTTAGTGGGCATGTACGTTTGTGGGCCAACGGTTTACAGCGATGTTCACTTAGGTAATTGCCGTACTTTTATTTCTTTTGATCTTGTTTATCGGTACTTATTACATCTGGGTTATCAAGTACGTTATGTACGCAATATTACCGATGCTGGCCATTTAGAAGGCGATCGTGATGAGGGCGATGATAAATTTGCAAAAAAGGCCAAACTAGAGAAGCTAGAACCTATGGAAATTGTACAGAAATACACCGTAGGCTTCCATGATGTTATGCGTTTATTTAACACCATTCCGCCAAGCATTGAACCCACTGCTACTGGGCATATTTCTGAACAGATCGAAATGATCAAACAGATTATGAATTATGGCTTTGCTTACGAAATAAATGGATCCGTCTATTTTGATGTTGAAAAATATAGCAAGACCTCTAATTATACCATCCTTACCAACCGGCAATTAGACGATTTACTGGTAAACACCCGCGAACTTAGTGGGCAAGACGAAAAAAAAGGACGCTTAGATTTTGCTTTATGGATTAAAGCTAAAACAGAACATATCATGCGCTGGCCGTCGCCATGGAGTGTTGGATTCCCGGGTTGGCATATCGAGTGCTCAGCGATGAGTAGTAAATATTTGGGCGATAGCTTTGATATACACGGTGGAGGAATGGATTTAGCAGCCACTCATCATACCAATGAAATCGCACAATCTGAAGCATGTAATCACAAGCAACCAGCAAAATATTGGATGCACACCAATATGCTCACAGTGAACGGAACGAGAATGTCTAAGTCGGCAGGAAATGGTTTTTTGCCAATGGAGCTCTTTACAGGGGATCATCCATTGCTCAAAAAAGGATACTCCCCCATGACCGTGCGCTTTTTTATGCTTCAAGCACATTACCGCAGTACATTGGATTTTTCAAATGAGGCCTTAGATGCATCTGATAAGGGATATAAACGCCTAATGAATGCAATAGGTTTAATCGATAAATTAAAACCATCCACAAAATCTGATCTTGATATTCACTCCATTCGAGCACGCTGCTATGCAGCCATGAACGATGACTTTAACAGTCCAATACTGATTGCCGAACTATTTGAAATCGTGCGCATCATCAACAGCGTTTACGATAGCAAAATGCACGCCACTGAAGCAGATCTAGTGGTGATCAAAAAACTCATTCAGGATTTTATTTTTGATGTTTTGGGCTTGAAAGAAGAAGAACACCAAGCAAACGACATGGGCAAAGTAGTAGACTGGATCATTCAATTACGCACAGAAGCAAAAGCAAATCACGATTATGCAACATCAGATAAGATACGCATCGGACTACAGTCTTTAGGTATCCAGCTAAAAGATACCAAAGAAGAAACCACTTGGAGTAAGATAAACTAGCCTGCCGCTCAATACGGGTGTATGAAAAATGTGCACCTAAGCAGCATTTTTCATAAAATCGACAATTGTTTCGCTTCCATTTGGGGGTGTAGTGCTCAACGTAAAAATAAAGAATATTTCAGACCGACTCATTAATCGATTTTTAGTCAAGTTCGGTATTGACCCTAACTTGATTAAAAATCAATCAAACGTGCGCGTGACCTAATTTATTATGTTACTATTGCCGCTTAATACTTAACGAACTATTGCACATTTCAAGTGTTTTTTTTCAAAACCGATATATCAATCGAAATCAGGCTATTAGAACTCGTTGAGACACTATACCTTTTGGAGTATGGGCAAAACGTTCGCTATAAATCGCAAAAATCAATACCCCAATTAACAAAATAGAAGCAATTAGTGAAATCGCTTCACCTGTATAATATGAGGCAGGTTCAAACTTAAACTCCACTTGATGATTTCCACTAGGCAATTGAGCCCCTCGTAAAAGATAGTCTGCTCTGAAATAGGGAATCTTTTTACCGTCTAAATAAGCATTCCAACCCTTATCATACCACATTTCTGAGAATACAGCTATGATGTCTTTATACGCCGCGTACTCATAGATTAGATGGTCTGGATGATAATGAACTAGTTTAATCGTTGCATTAGAGTCAGAACCTAATTTGCTTTCATCAATTAAGGATCTGAATTTTTCATCTACAAAAGCGACCTTCTTCGGATCAAAGCTATTAATAGCCGACATCTCCTGATCTGCATTTTTAACAAAGTTTACGTGCTGAACAATCCATGCATTGCCACAAGCAGTTTCCCGAGGATGTACCTTTTGAGATTGATTTTTCTCATCACTGTAAATCACATATTTTGTATTTAGCATATCCAAGACGTCCTCATTGATGGCACCGTTAAACTGTTTGTCTAACACCTCCTGAAAACGTTTTAGTTTTGCCGCATGATAACCGCCAACCGTCTTATGATAGTAGGATGCGCTTGCACTCGAAAAGGTTGGAATAGTTAAATCCAATACGCGGTAATCTAAACT
Source organism: uncultured bacterium (assembly GCA_903859135.1). Lineage (GTDB taxonomy): Bacteria > Bacteroidota > Bacteroidia > Sphingobacteriales > Sphingobacteriaceae > Daejeonella. The sequence continues at coordinate 9,369 of CAIOLR010000490.1, forward strand.
GGTGTCGCGTAGAATTAAACGGTCTACGTCGCGTGCTTGAAACTGTTGTGCGATCACATCCTTCTCCACAAAATTTTCGTTATTCAAATACCTGCGATCCACACTCCACATATCTGCCAAGATGATTAAACCAAGAAGAATGAATGAACGTTCTACTCCAATTTTCTTCTTAATTAAAAGCCAAATCAAACTGGCTCCAAGTAGAACAAGTATCAGCGAACGAATAGCATCCGCACGCGCGATGTTCACACGATCCTGAACCAAGGCATTGGCAATAGTATCGGCAAAACTTTTGTCGCCACCTGTAACTTGCATCAATTGTTTGATAAACTCTTCGTGATTGGGTGCTCTAAAACTGAGAAAGAGTGTGGGAACTAGAATCAGTATTAAAATAATACCGCTGGTGATGTATAGTGAATAAAGTAGTTTTTTGATTATTTTTTTTGGATCTTCTGCATGGACTGATACTTCTTTAACGGCCAAAACAGCCAAAATTGGAACTAAAAGTGCAGCAATAACCAGTGTCGACTCAACTGCTCGAAATTTGTTATAAAGTGGAAAATAGTCAAAAAATAAGTCTGAAATAAGGGGAAAATTCTTTCCGAAGGACAAAAATAAACTTAATAGAGAGGCTCCCAATATCCACCATTTTAAGCGATCGCGGACAATAAACAATCCAAAAACAAATAAAAAGCAAACAATAGCACCAAAATACCAGGGACCAGATGTTCCTGGTTTTTGCCCCCAGTAGGAAGGTAGTTGATTGGCAAAACCAATTGCTTGGTCGGAACTTACCCCCTGTTCGCTCACTACTTTTACTACTTCCGAATTTTCCCCAGCTTGCGATGCCGAAGAGCCACCATATGCATTAGGTACAAGAAAGGTCAGTGTTTCTCCAAGTCCTTGACTCCATTGATACGCATATTCTTTGCCTAGCCCATTACTTGGTTCCATTTTAGTGCTCGTCAGATTGGACTTTCCGCGAAGCGATTCTTCACCATATTCATAAGTTGTCCATAGCATCCCCGCATTCACAGCAATGGCCAAAATAGTTGATGCGATTAGATAGATAAATGATTTGGCAAACTTTTTTATTTCCTTGGCTTGAATGGCATGAAATAACTCAATACCAACAAAGATCAGTAAAGCGATGAACAAATAATACGTCATCTGAATATGATTGCTCCTAATTTCGAGTGATAAAAAAAATGCTGTGAGCGCAGCACCTAAAGTATATTTTCCCCTAAGCGTGAGTATTATTCCAGCCACTATGGGTGCAAAAAAAGCAATAGCCATTGCCTTATTACTATGACCCGCCTCTATAATAATGAAGTTGTACGATGAAAAGGCGTAGGCAATTGCACCTGCCGCAGCAAGCCATGGATTAATTTGCAATACGCAAAATAACAGGTATGCACCTAACAAATACAGCAAAACCGTATCCACAGGATTAGGAAAAACTGTTTTAAAAAAAGAAATCACGTAGGTGGTTATATTCTTTGGATATTGCATCCAAATTTGATAAGTGGGCATTCCACCAAACATGGAGTTTGTCCAGATCGGAGCTTTTCCGTCTTTCTCTTTGTAAGTCATCAGCTCTTTTGCCATAGCTTGCGCCTGCAACACATCTTGCTGAACAAGTGACTTGCCTTGCCAAGCTGGGGCGAAATACACAAAACACAATGCAATAAAAATCCCAATAATAGCTAGATGGGTGCCATTATATTTAAACCAGTTACTCATTCGACTCTTTTTTAGTTAGAAGGTCAAAAATAGAAAAATGTGCCAGCACATAAGACTTAATAAACAGCGAATTTGATGTTAAATATAACCAGTAAAATAAAATACAGTTTTACTCTTTTTCAAACTGTTGCTTGAGTACATCACCATTAGGCAATAGTACCCTCAAAACATAGTAGCCTGCACGTAGATTTTTCTGAACAGTTAATACTTCGTCTGTTGAACTAATTGCTCGTTTTTCAACGTGCTCTTGTTTGCCTGACAGGATGTTAAAAAGTTGAATTTCAACTTCGGCCAGAGGGGCATTTTTAATGGAAAATCGGATATCATCACCCAAAATAGGATTAGGGTGGATAAGTAATGTTGGCGAAGAGGTCATCGATGTACTTATATCTATTCTACTTCTTACTCCAGAGAAATCTGAAGAAAAATTGACGGTACCACGATTTGAAATAGATGAGCTTCTTGTACTACTAGGTCGAGGAGAAAGCCCTTCGAACTCCAGCTCAAGATAGGCATCCCCCCATGATCTTGATATGTTCACACATTTTCCAAAAATATGAGCTACATAGGTCGTCCCAGCATAAAACTTTTTGTCAGAAATAACATGTTGCGGAGAGAGAACACCGCCATCTTTTGGCCTCGTTAAGGTCTTCACATAATATAGTTTACTCCACGGCTGGCCTTTCTCTATAATCTTCAACTGATATTGATCATGCTGATAATCACTATCCCACTCAAGAGTTAATCGCTCTTCATCATTAAAATAATAATGAATAGAATCATTATCCTCGTTAACAGGGGGACATGAGATCGAGACCTGCTCATCTTCATTAAAGTTAAAAGCCTTAAATGTCTCCATTCCCCTCATCCCATTACACAGAGGAGTGACTTTAAATAAAAATGAACCGCTGGTTGATGGATAAACAAAATTAGTAGCAGCTCTTAGCACATCATATGGATTTGTTTTTCCAGGCCCTGGTGATAAGCGTTGACGCGCATTAACTAGGCCCTCACTCTCATCTGCATATTCAATATAATAACCCGATGCACCATCCACTTTATCCCAGCTAATGATATAATTGTTTACAGAACCAGGGACTCTAGTCGCGGTAATGCTGCCAATACTAACCTGATATTTTTCTCGAGCATATGTAAACTTTACCGAATCGGAATACACCGACCATTCTGAGGTCACACCACATTTAAATCTAAAACGAGCTTTATAAGTACTCGATATATCGTATGGGGTTCTGGTATCTTCAAATGACACTTCCCCTATCGGTTGCTTATGATCGGGGTGATAGCTTCTTGGGATTGGATAAATGGTAGAGCCATTTTCCCAACGTTCATCATCTTTCTGGATTTGTAGTTGAAATTCTGTTGCACTAGCAGGTGCACCCCATGAAAATCTAGAAGCCACCCTATTTTCCTGTACAACAAACTGATGATGAGGCTTATTATTAACTGGGTTACTACAATCTGTAGGGTAAGTTTTTAAAACAAAAATCTCATGATAGGGAATTTCAAAACTTACGGGCATCTTCGAATATTCACCATCAATTTCAATGCTACTTACCACAGCGGGTTTATTGCTATCTAAGTATTTTTTTATAGTGCTATAAATATTTATGAGATCAGCCGCCTGAGCTTGTTTAAATTTTCTCAAATAACTATCCAATCTCTTTTGGCTTATAGTATTTATATTTTCAGGCTTAAATTGGTTGGGTTCCATTATAATCCGAATACACTCCTCTATAGTGGTGGGCGTAACCGCAGTTGATGAGGCGAAATAGTCATAATCAATATAATTTTCAATATCAATTAATTGATCTTCATCTAAAGAGCAAGCAATAAATGGTTCTATATAAGCATATACTTTCTCAAAGTATGGCATGGATGTACCAACTGTTTTTATATCATCTTTATACCGCTTCAGTTTGCTAAAATTAGCCGTTTTGGTAAAAGATGATCCTTTCCAGGAACCTTCATTACGACTAACTGTATAGTCATAAATTTTACCTGAATTGATTATAGAACTAATGCTTTGAGAAGTATTTTGTGAATAATTCGCTGAGGCACCACCACCAGTCCATGGCAAATCGAAATTCGTGCTGGCAGACGTACCTTGAGACTCATTACGAGACTTTTCATTCGTAGTGGAAGAATTATTTTGGTTGTGCTCTGTCGTACCACTTTCCTGATTACTTCCTTGTGACTGTTGGTCACTATTGGTTTGGCCTGAAAATTCTTCATACTCTACAGCGGTTTGAACCGATTCGCTATAACGCAATATTTTGTTGCGCCCTAACCTGTACTGAGAGATCGCATTAAACTTTAAGGGATTATTTTTTTTCAGAGGAATCCAAAAATACATTGGCTTTGCTGATACGCTATAATTATCAACACTTTTTACCGAGAGGTATTTTTTTACAATTCCCCCACGCTGAGTGAAATTTATACCTAAGGTACATTTAACGAAAAAGCCTTCGAAAGATTGATCTGAAACTGCTTTTATTTTCTTTACCGAGTCAAAATCAACCAAGCCATCTCTAACCACAATTTCAGGCTTCGGAGGAAAGGTGAATGCATCGTAACTTACTTCATCCATATCATATCGACTGCTTTTGACCAACATATCTAGGTCTGCTTTACTATCTAAAAATGAAGCCACTATTTTGATTTTTTTGATATCATTCACATCAAGACTTGTTTTAGTCTTCACAACAAAAGAAACTTGATCCTGAATACCATTAACGGATACGGTGAGTGGCCCTGTGATTAAATGAGCCCCTGGCCCTTGGTAAGAAAGATCAATGGTAGACTTTGCTGGCACTATTAATTTGGAATACTTTGGATCAAATCTTAATGTAACCGTTACTGAACCACCCGTCTTCAACGACCTATTATCGGCCACTAACTCCATATTTTTCCCATCCAATAAAGAACCCGATTGATTAGGAATAAATCTAAGCTCTGGGATAGAATATACCCATTCGCCGCTAATGCCACACTTATAGGAAACACGAGTCACGTATTCCGATCTTAAATTATAACTGATGTTACGCAGCCCCTATTTTTCATATTTATATGATAGACTATTTTTGCAAGATGGACAAAGCGAAGATTAGAGATTTATACACAGATTATTTGTTGTCAAGTTTGGGA
>CAIOLR010000491.1 GCA_903859135.1 uncultured bacterium
CGGAAAACTATTTATTGATATTTTTAAAGATGGGGCATCGCTCAAACAAAAAGGTATCCATTTAGATGTCAAAAAAGGCATTATTGATAATACAAATGATGACCTCAGGCAATTATTTACGCTAACCTCATCCAGACCTATTCCTGAGAATCAGAAAATAAAGAAGGTAACAGTAAAAGTTCCTAGTGTATGGGAAACCATTTTGAACGGATTGAAAATTGCGGGTTTACATATGGCCAAAGCAGAAGCCCGTGGGTATGCTCAATTCGATGTGGAAGACTATCATGTTGTTTATAAAGACGAGGAACGAGAAAAGTCCTTATTTGGTTCAGTACCCATTCTTGCTCCTGGTGAAGAGAAAATAGAAAACGTATTTGACGGGCATGAAAGACCAGCTATCATCATGAGTCCATCAGGTACGCCGCCTCCTCATGTCCAACAACCTACAGCCAAATACAAAAAACAGCGACTTGTAAACCCTGTCGACTGGACGATCAATGATAAGGGCACAGCCAATACTAAGTTTAACCTGGATAACATCGTACAGCGTGTCCGGATGCGGGATGGCAGCATCAAAAAAATCAGTATCCATTTAAATATGGGGGCAGGCAACGACTTAGTCGTCGCCCCAATAGGAGGCTCTTTGAATGCAGATGGTGATGTTGGTTACGATGTGGCTAGTTATGTCAACAGCGACTCTCCAGTAAAAGCAACTGTAAAAGACGGCAAGTATGCTGTGAAGAAAGAACTAAAAAAAACCAAAGTTCTTGAAGAATTTATTGCCAAACAATCAGGACATTTTGGGATGAGAAGCGAGGAAGCTGAATATCGTGCTGTGGAGTGGAAAGAGGTAACGGAGAATGTAGTAGATACCTTCATCAACATCGAAAAATTGATTGGCAGCAAAGCAAACGACGAGTTCATCCTAGAAGAAGATTGGGATATCGATGTGGATGGAGGAGATGGGAATGACCAAATTACACTTGGCGCGCTCAATGGTAAAAACGGCAAGAATATCGTACGAGGCGGTGCTGGAAGCGATGATATCCGCACTAGAGGAGGTCATGACATCATTTTACAAGATATTATTAAAAATGCGGGATACGATTCTATATGTGGAGGTGATGGCATTGATACCATTTATTACAATACAACAGCTCCCACTACCGACACCACACATGGTATCGTAGTTGATCTACAGAATGTGGAAAATGGAACAGTAAACAAACATATCAAACGTAACACACATAGTCAGTTATCGTACGAACATGTTGGTACAGATACGGTAAAACATGTCGAAAACATCGCAGCTACAGACGGCGATGATTGGATCAAAATGAGCGATGAGCACAACATCGTGCATACACTCGCTGGTAAGGATACAGTAGAAACCTATGCTGGCCATGACCGCATTTACAATGGTATCGGACCAAAGACGATCCATGCGGGTGATGACGATGATACGATCTACATGAGTATCGACCAAAATACTAGCACGATTGATGGTGGTGCTGGAACAAATGATACATTAAACTATCATGAAATGACTGATTTTAAATCGGGCCATCGGAATGAAGGCACTTGGCACATGGGAACTACAGGCGTGCGAGCCGATTTAAAAAATGGGAAGGTGATCAAATTTAGTCATACCACAAATGGTGTTAGCAACCTGGAGAATGAAGAACGAGCTTCCCTCGTTACAAACTCCGCCGATATATACGATACCATTAAAAATGTCGAGAATATCGAAACAACCGATCTTGATGATAGCGTACTTGGTAGCGATAAAGCCAATAATATCACCACGTATGCTGGGAATGACCAGATACATGCGCGTGGTGGAGACGACGAAATTATAGTGGGTGCGGGTAATAAAATAATTCATGGGGGTGCTGGCGATGATATGGTGAAAGTTACATCCGCTGATGGAGGCAATACCATAGATGGTGGTACTGGCTTCGACAGCGTAGACTACAGTGGAATCGATTTGAAGCTTGAACGATGGATAGAAGTTAACTTATTGGAGGGATACGCTAAAAAATATACCAAAAAAATAGATGGCACAATCACATTTACACAAGATAAATTAACAAATATAGAAAGGGTAATAGGAACGCAGCATCATGATATATTATGTGGAGATCATGAAGACAACTTATTAGCGGCTGGACTTGGAAATGACACCTATGTATTTAAAAAAGGTAACGGCCACGATATCATTCAGGATGAAGGTGGCGATTCCGACACGATTGAGATTAAATCGGCAATCCTGCTGGATCAATATTCCTTGAATAAAGAAGGCAATGACTTAGTCTTCCAGAGCAACGACGGAAAAGATTCAATAACCATATTCAACAATTTTTTGAACAAAAATTCAAAAATAGAACATCTTAAACTTGCTGATGGTACCGTATATCAAGTAGATAAACTGATCCAAAAAGCTTCCTATTCTCCCGGTGGAACAAGTAAATCATGGTCCTTTAGTTTGCAAAAGCTTGTTCAAGAGGTAAACATGATCAAGGGAACCAATGCCGATATAAAGGGTGATGCTAGCTTCAATAACATCGTCGACTATACTGGACCTTCCTCAGATGCGGAAAGAGAAGTAATCATCAACTTATTGACGGGGTACGCTAAAAAATATCACATCCAGAAAGATGGCAAAAAAGCCCATACCAGCTACCAACTGGAAAACACAAAAGGAGCAATAGGAACAAACTACGATGACGAGTTTCGAGGGGATGATAGCGACAATTTTTTCGATGGCGGGGAGGGTAAGAATACGTTCAACGGCGGAAAGGGTAACGACTATTTTCGTGGTGGACACGACAAGGATATCTATATGTATGGGCTTAAGGCCGTATCCAACCATGGGCATGACACCATAGAGGATGCTGGAGGGGCGGATGACAAGATCCATTTTATGGCCAAATTAGATGGCTATTCGTTACAGAAAAAAGGCAATGACCTAATTGTAGTTAAAGAAACCAACAACTCCGTGAAAGTATTAAATCACTTTCTGAATGATAACAACAAAATGGAATATCTTGCGTTCGACTCCAATTCATACCAAGTAGACAGCCTTACAAATAAAGCCACACTTCTTGCAGGTGCTGGGACAGATTGGTCTTACCAAGTACAGGTGCTCTTATAAAAATGGGGAATGATGCCCAAATTTTTGCTGATGCGATGTACCGTTCATCAACGGATGCGTGGCATCAGCAAAAAAAATCGCAACCCCTAAGAAACCAAATAATTTCACTGCTTTAGAACATTCAGCACAGAAAACATTTTTTGTTTGATCGTTGCGGTACTACCATTATAATTGTTGACAATGAAAGAAAATGCTAACGGAATACCATTTGAAGTCGTTTGATATCCTGCATACGCTGACACATCCTTGATACTTCCACTTTTCATCCTCATGTTATTATTGGAGGGTACACTTTTATAAAAATCATCAAACCAAATTTCTTTTCTTGCCGAACAGAGTATCCTTCCCATACTTTGCGTAGTAATACGGGTTGCAGGCGAAAGTCCACTACCATCCATAATATTCATTTCGTTGATATCGATACCCAATTTATTTGCCCACCATGTTTTTACAATTTTGACACCCTCATGCGTCGTACAGGATTTCCCTTGTTTCCAAGCAAATGTTTTGAGTAAAACCTCTCCATACAAATTGATACTTTTTTGATTGAATGCCTCGATCACTTTGGCAAGAGGTGGCGATTGGTGAGTCGATAGTATTTTAAGAATAATTTCCGTACCCTGAGCTTGTCGAGGGGCAGGAGCGCGCAAGATAAGGCCGTCTATCGCTAATCTTCTGGTGGTACTTGCCGGCTGATCTATTTGGATACCCAATTGTTTCAACGTATCCTGGAGACGAAATGCGACTTCAAAAGCAGGATCAGGCATTGAAATAGAAATGATCTTTTTCAAATCGATCGCATAGGTGCCACGCAAATAAATCACATCCGAATAAGGTGCAGAATAAGCATATACTTGATCCCCAGAGCTCGGCACCCCAGTCGTCACCTCATTGATAATTTTAAGATTAGGCATACGAGGTTCAGAACGCACTATTTTCACAGGATCACCCACCTTAACGGCCGGCTGAAGTATCAGCTCAAACTGATTTTCGTTCCAGGAAACAGCACCCGAACCTGCACCAAAATAATTACCCATATCCTGCCAAATCCAGCCGTCGGGTAGCGTTTGTGTTCCAAACAAATGATCATCTACCAGTATACGTCCGTGCACTTGTTTTATTCCAGCTTGCCGGATGGCGTACACCCACTTTTTCAATAAAACATGTTTGCTGGTTTCGGTGTACCGCGAACTCCCTAAAGTAGGATCACCACCTCCCCTTAAAATCAGGTTGCCTATCAACACTCCTTTCGATAAAGCTCCCGAATAGCCCAATGTGGTTTCCCACGTAAAATCTTTTCCGAATGTGGATAAAGCAGTAGCAGCTGTTACCATTTTTAATGTAGATGCAGACGCCAAGCCCACATTTCCATTTTTGGAGAAAATAAGCTCGCCTGTTTCGGCATTCAATACTGTGAGTGAACTCATGCCATACTGCAATTGCCCATCTTGCTCAAAACGGGTGTATGCTTTTTCGATCGTTTGCTGGAGCGTTTGTGCCGAAGAGGTATGTATAACAAACAAGCAGGCAATAGTGAAGAAAAATTTCATCTTGCAAAAATAGAAGGTAGGGGTAGAAAATATGCTGCCATTGGTAGAAAAGAACAGATTTTTTTGCCCTCCATGTTCGTAAAACGTAAAAAGGGCAGCAGATTGTCTGTCCCTACTATTCTTCTATCTTTTGGAAGGCGTGTAATAAACCTTTCGTAATCATATACTCTGCTATCTGCACAGCATTGGTGGCAGCACCTTTACGCAAATTATCTGCAACAATCCAAAGGTTTAATGTTTTTGGCTGTGAATAATCTCTGCGTATACGTCCCACAAAAACCTCATCCTTATCGTGTGCATGCATGGGCATCGGATACTTTGCATTCGCAGGATCATCTATCACAATAATTCCTTCTTGCGATTCTAACAGACTACGCACTTCAGCAAGATCAAAATCATGCTCAAACTCAATATTCACGGCCTCGGAATGCCCACCCATCACAGGAATACGCACTGTCGTAGCCGTTACCTGAATCGAGTGATCACCCATAATCTTTTGGGTTTCTAAGATCAGCTTCATTTCCTCTTTCGTATATCCATTATCTTGGAAAACATCGATATGAGGAATCGCATTTAGATCAATCGGATATCCATACGCCATAGGACCTTCAATGCCCTTGCGCTCGTTCATCAGCTGCTCAACGGCCTTTACTCCTGTGCCTGTTACGGATTGATAGGTGGATACCACCACCCGTTTTATTTTGTATCGATCATGCAGTGGTTTTAAAACAAGAACCATTTGTATGGTCGAACAATTGGGGTTTGCGATGATTTTGTCTGATGCAGTCAAGGTATATGCATTGACCTCTGGCACAACTAGTTTTTTGGTTGGGTCCATCCTCCATGCAGAAGAGTTATCAATCACGACGGTACCCATTTCAGCAAATCGTGGTGCTTGAGCCAAAGAGGTACCACCTCCTGCTGAGAATATAGCCACATCTGGTTTCAAAGCCAATGCGTGATCCACCGTCACGACCGTGTATTTCTTCCCTTTGAAATCAATTTGTTTACCAGCACTCTTACTTGATGCTACGGGAATCAATTCATCCACGGGGAAATTGCGCTCTGCTAATACCTTCAACATCACCGAACCCACTAATCCGGTAGCACCTACTACTGCAACTTTCATTTTATTTTTTATTAGTTTGTAATTAATTCAAAGAATTAAAGTTGTTATTATGCATCCATTCATAACAGCGCCCATAAAAATAGGAAACCATCATGAGCCTCACAAACCATAAACAAACAAAGCTCAGAACAGCTTCATCGCCACTAAAAAACAGCTTCATTATCTTACTATTGCTTTGCATTAACTCCGTTTTTTCTCAACAAAAGGCCCTGCCTATCAACTCTTATAATTGCAAAACAAAACTGGATGATGTTAGCATCAATGAAATACTTGCAGACCCCAATCCACCGATTGCTTTGCCTAAGGCGAAATTTATCGAACTAAAAAACAATACCAATCAAACTATATCCTTAAAAAATTGGGTTTACAGTGATATAAATAACCACTTTACCTTTAAAAATGACAGTATAAAAGCAAATGAGTATTTAATTATTTGTGCTGAAAAGAACACCGACAAATTCAGATCATATGGAAGAGTAATTGGCATCTCTCAGCAGCCGAGTCCAAGAGGTTCAGGTGATCGATTGAGCATCAGGAACGAATGTGGGACGATTATCAACCATGTAAACTACACGGATACTTGGTACAGAAATTCAAGCAAAAAGAAAGGTGGTTGGACGTTAGAGTTGATCAATCCAAAGGCAAGCTCAAGCTGTGCAGGCATGCAAAATTGGGATGCGAGTACGGATGCATCTGGAGGAACACCCGGGAGACAAAATTCTATTTATGGTATCAGCCCTGAGCCCTTGAAAGTAACCCAAGCTATTTTATTGGATGATACCAGTATCCTACTTTCATTTAATCACACGATCGAGCAAAATTCTGCTTCGATAGTGAGCAATTATACCCTCAACAATGGGATAGGCATACCCCTATCAGCCATACCCACTTCGCCCTACTTTGAGTGTGTTAGACTAACATTCAGCACTCCAATTTCCAACGGAAACAGCTATCAAATCACAGCACAAAACATACGTGATTGCGCAGGAAACAAACTATCAAACAAAGACAATTCTGCCGAGTTAACACTTACCAAACAAATTACAAAGGGAGATATTCTGATTAACGAAGTTTTATTCAATCCAAACCAAGATGGTGTTGATTTTGTCGAGCTATATAACCACTCATCCAATCCACTAAATTTGAAGGACCTGTTCTTGATCGCTACCAATAAAAATGGACTGCCTAAATTATATCCCATAACAAAAGAAACCTATCTTCTAAAAGCCAAACACTATTTAGTTTTGAGTACCGATCCAGACAAAATAAAACAACACTATCACACCGAAAACACCAATGCCTTTTTGAAAATGGAAAGCCTTCCCGCTTTCAACAATGGTGCAGGAGCCGTTATTTTGATCAGCGATTCTGTCCGCATTGATCAGTTTGACTATGCTGACAACATGCACTCTAAACTTATTAAAGACCGAAATGGGGTATCGCTAGAGCGAGTGAGCTTCCAGCACCCAACAAATGAACCGGGCAATTTCAAATCGGCTTCATCAGCAGTTGGTTTTGCAACACCTGGCTATAAAAATTCACAGTATCTGGATCCGAACAGATCAGAAGAAGGATTTTCATTAGCATCTAAAACCTTTTCGCCAAATGCTGATGGCTTTGAAGACACATTGCAAATCAATTACAAATTTGCAGCTCCCACTGGAGCTGCAACAATTCGCATTTTTAGTAACCTAGGTGTTCCTATCAAAAAACTAATTAATAATCAAACCTTAGCTGCAGAGGGTATGATTCGTTGGGATGGCTTAAATGAACGCAACAAACGAGCTGCAGTAGGAATTTATATCATCTACGCCGAAGTATTTGACCTGAATGGAAATGTAAGAAAGTATCGCAAATCTTGTGTTTTAGCAACACAGCTAGACTAATGACACGATTTACAAACCGATCCAACTGAACTTGTACTCGAGTGAAGGATTTTTGAGACGGTCTGCCACACGCATCAACCTGTCGGGCAGATTCATAATATAATCACGTGCTTTTTCACCAGCTTCATTCAGATCAGCCATACGTTCAATTTGCCAATCTGTAATCAACTCTTTCATAATGTCCACGTAATCCACGGCTGTATAAACGCCCAGACGCTGTGCAGCATCCGTAAAGTGACTAAACGTTTGACCAATTTTCAATCCCATTTCACGTAAAAAATGAGCGGGCATCACAATCTTATGACGCATCATGTGCTCAAAAGCCAACATAGCCTCACTCGGATCAATCTCAAAAATCTTGGCCATAAAATCCTTGTAGGCCTTTGCATGACGCGCTTCATCCGAAGCAATGAGTCCACACATTTTCGAAAGCAAATTATCTCCTTCTTTTTTGGCCAAAGATGCTACACGACGATGCGATATATTCGTTGCTAGTTCCTGAAAACTGGTATAAACAAAATTTTTATAGGGATCATGGCCAGTACCAATGTCAAAACCATCCGCAATCAGATACTGGGTAGATATTTCCATTTGACGCATATTGACACGCCCTGATAGATATAGGTATTTGTTCAATAAATCTCCATGACGATTTTCTTCTGCCGTCCAATGACGAACCCATTTCATCCAACCACCTTCTTCATCCATTGAGGGACCATCAACCATCGAGAGCCATGCTTCATACGTGGGCAGTGCCTCTTCAGTGATGGTGTCACC
>CAIOLR010000492.1 GCA_903859135.1 uncultured bacterium
ATAAAATTACAAGCTATACTCCCAAGGGGTATACGATGCCTATTGGGGTACGAGTGATCATGGGTGGTATATCAGCAACGTCATCACTTTTCACAAGGCCTGTATTTACAAGGCCAGCGACGCCAACGTATACGGTTGATTCTCCAACATCGTGCTGCCAAGAGGATGTGATAACACTTACGAATACTTCTTCTGATCTTAATGATCCTAGCGTAATATATATGTGGCTATGGTATCCTTCCAACAACACACCTACACCTTTTAGTTATCCCTTTGCTAGCGCGGATTTAGTTCGATTCGTCAACCAAAATGAACTTTCCATTCCCATGAAGAAGCCTGGCTGTGCGGGTAATTATACGCTGATGGCTTTTAGTGTACCTACCTCTTGTTTCAGTGTTGCCGAGCCGACGGATGTGATGGTATACCCCAAACCTACGTCCAGAGGGAATACACAGCTTAAAACTATTGGCTCAGGAACCATATCAAACACTTATTGCGAAGGAGCAACAATTCAAATTGAAGGTGACAAGGATGGTTTAAATTCGGATCAAGGTCTTGAAATTGGATACCAATGGTATCATGATGGTGTACTGATAAAAAATAGTCCAGATGGAGCATATGATAAAGAATACTACTCAATCGGGAATGCAACACCTGATAGGTCTGGAACATACACGCGCGTTGCGACCGCCTCCTATGCGAATGGTCCTAAGAAAAGCCATTGTTCGGTAACAGCTACGATCCGTATTACGGTAAATCCGAAGCTAGCCAAACCTGGCGCCATTACGTACAACCTTCAAACATGCGATGGAGATGATTTAGTTCTTTCTACAGATCCAGTAGTGGGTGCTAGTCAATATCGATGGAATTTTGCCGATTTGGATTTGTTTGGTAGACCTGGCACAACAAAAACCCAAGAAACGAAAGTTTCAGTGCTTGTAAGGCGTAATGTGGATACAAACATGGCTGTCACTTATACTGTAACGGCGCTGGATGATAATGGCTGTGAATCCCTCCCTAGTGATGAAACGAAGGTCGAATTATTGGATAAAAAAGATGAAGCGTGCGTGAAGGTGTATATAAATCCCCTACAAAATATGGCTTTCGTATGCAAGGATAGTAAATTTGCATTAATGGCTTCGACTTCTACTGTCAGTATGACTACTCAGGAACAAACAGACATGGAGGCAGCCGAAAAAGGCAAAACATCAGCAGAGTATAGGTGGTATTATGTTAATGATGATGGGAGTCTAGAGGAGATTAAGAATAATGGTACGAACATTATAGTAGCAGGACGCGTCTTGATCATGAATAATGGTCCTGAGGTAACAACAACGCTACCTGCAGAAGCAAGCGCTTTTTCCATTGCAGATAATATCCCAGGCTTAACCGACATACTTAGGGGTGCGAAAACCAATGTAGATGGTGCTAATAATTTGATAGATCTTGATGACATGTTGGGAAAAATTGAAAAAATTCCTGGAGCAGGGGCCATTATAAACAGTCTTAAAGAGCAGATTAAAAATGCGGCTACGCAAAAGCTGAAGGAGTATCTCCCCAAAGATTTAGACAAGTATGCTCCAAAGGAGTACACCATGCCTATCACGGCACAACTGATTGAGCAAGAAGGCGGTCCAATAAAAAATGCAACACCTTTTACAAGGCCTGTATTTGAAAGACCCAAGGACCCAGCGTATACAATTAGTCCATTAACCTGTTGTCAAGGAGATGTGGTTACCTTTAGTAGCGATGATGCCCAACTTGGGCAACCAGAAGTCATGTATATGTGGTTAGGACTCCCTGGATCTAGCATTGTCCCGACTTCTGATGAATTTGGTCTTGGTAGTGCTTTTCTTACTAACCCAACGAAAATGTTTACCAAAGGGCCTATTTCCATTACCATGGGGTCCCCTACTCTTTATACGGGCAACTATGCTCTGTCGGCTTTTAGGGGAGCTCCATCACCGGTAGGTTGTTCCAGTATTGGGAACCCGACAAAAATTATTGTATATGGTGTACCTATATCCGAGCGAAATACCAGGCTTAAAACAAGAGATGGAGAGTTAACATATTGTGAAGGAGAGACAATAAATATTAAAAGTAAGGATGGTACTGATTTAATTACAGATGGAGCACCAGGCAAGGGAGATATGTTATACAAATGGTACGATAAGAATAATACGTTGATAAAGAGTGATGGTAATTATGAATTCGAGAAAGCAGGTATTTTTGGGCCACCAAGAAAAGGGGAAAATCTTATCATAAAAAATGCAACAGCAGCCGATGCCGGTACATACACACGTTATGCCATTTTTGAGAAAACAGGTTGTAAAACAGCAGCTACGATCACCATTAATATAAGCCCTAAGCCAGCCCCACCCACTGGGCTTACGTCCAACTCCCCAATATGCCCAGGAGATAATTTAGTTATTTCGGTACCTCCAGGAGCAGTTGGTGTTACAGCATATGAATGGACTGATCCTAATAGTAAGGTTATAAAAAGTGCAACAACTTCAATACTTACCATAGAGAATGCAAAAGAAGCAAGCACCTACAGCGTAAAAGCAAAGAACGCCCAGAAATGTGTATCAGATGCAGCCACAATCACGGTAGCACTAGCCGAAGATAATCTTGCAACATTGTTAAAAATTTATTCCAATGCTCCCGTAGTAGAAGGAGCACGTTTAGCACTTTCTGCTACGGATATACCAGGTGCTACGTATGAATGGAAAGGGCCTAATGGCTTTTCATCAACCAGCCCAAATTGCTTAGTTAGCAATACTGCAACTGCAGCAATGAGCGGGACTTATACACTAACTGTCACAAAATGTAATGGCACATACATTGCCAGCAAAACCATTCAGGTGCAGCTATATGATAAATCTGTACTTGATATTTTGAATACCGACTTAACCCGAACCATTTGCTCGGGGGATCCAATCAATATCGCCCTGTCATCTACGCTTAGCGGGGTCAAATACCGATGGACTGCATTAGTAAGCAACGGTAATGCTAGTTCACCAACAACTCAAGATAATGTTTTTGAGATCAAGGCAACCCCAATTAACAGTGGGCTTACATCTGGAGCCGTTACCTATACTGTAACACCCATATTTAAGGATGGAACTAAAGAGATAACTGGCAATCCAAAAGATTTTGTTATAACCGTATTGCCTATTAAACCAGCGACAATCAACAACAAATCAACAAACGGGAAAGACATGAGTTCGTTCACGTGGAAGCCAACATCAACAGGCACAGCGGTCACTTATACATGGTATTTAGGTCCTAATAAAGCTGGCAAAATCAACACGGGTGTTAATGCAAATGGAGATTATACCTTCGATACACCAACACCAGGTATCTACACGCACTATCTTACCACACAAACAGCGGGTGATCCCTGTGAAAGCGCGCCAGCAAAATTAGAGCTCAAAGTTGAACATACCATTACCTTATCATTTAATAAGAACCCAATAATAGACCAAGGGGAAAGTGCTGTTTTAACAGCTAGCTTGTCAGGAGTAACGGCACCCGCTGGAGGTATCACCATTACGCTTCAGCATACACCCTCTTCTTTTGCTATTTTACCTACCATTTACATTCCCGCAGGTAGCTCGTCAGGTTTCACAACGATCGTTACCACAAAATCACTCATAATGCTTGATGATGAAAAGATCAGCTTTACTGGAACGAAAGCAGCCCCTTATACCATCATTCTACCAACTGATCTTACGATTCAGAGAGATCAGAGTTTGAGTACGATCACGCTGAATTTTAATCAAGCAAGTGTAAAAGGCGGTGAACATGCTACGTTAACGGCTAAATTGCCAGACGGCGTATTGGCTACACAGCCAATTGAAATTCTATTAGAGGCGGATGATAATCATTCCACAGCAGAAGAGGATGAAAATTATAAAGATTTAAGGAGGAGCATGACCATCGATGTTGGTACGAATTCAAAAATGATCGAAGCGTTTACCGCAAAAAATAAGGGTGTGATCGATGGCCTTACCCACTTAGTACTAGAAGCAACAGCCCCCAGAGGTTATCGTATTGCAGATCCAAAACCAAAAATTAGTATCTCAGATACAACGGGCGATGACCCTGCTAATAGGGTTATGACACTGGCTTTTCAAAAACCAAGTGTCATAGGAGGTGATACCGATGAATTAATAATATCCCTGCCTAAAGGCATTGTTTCAGCTAATGATATCTCAGTTACATTAACCAAAGACCCAAATACAGGAAAGGGTACCTCCAGAGCGAAGCGAAATATTAACTATGAGTCATTTCCAGAGGCAATCGACATTCCTGCTTATAAAAATTCTGTGACTTATCCACTAACAACGATTGGTGACGAAAAAGTATCAAAAATCACCACCATGGCTATAAGTGGAACAGCTCAGGGGTACAAATTTAAATCATTAGCGAAAGTAAGCATCATCAGTGGCCTTCATGTACCGAATGTCTTTACTCCTGGCGGAGTGGGTGATCACCCCACTTGGATGATTACGGGCCTTCATCTTTATCCAAATTGTGATGTGAAAGTCTTTAATCGATATGGACAAATCGTTTTCAAATCGCGTGGGTACGCCGAGCCATGGAATGGTGGCTACCAAAATAATTTGGGCAAAGAGATGCCCGTGGGTACTTATTATTATGTCATTGAGCTTAATAGCAGCCATAAAGGGGCTAAACGAGTTTTAAAAGGCCATGTAGCAATTATAAGATAAAGCCTCACCCCAGTCCTCTCTCTTTCGAAAAGCTCAATGCTCAAAGGGAGAGAGCTTGGGTGAATATCTGACACTCCCATTAAATCCCTTTCAAGAGACGACTCCAGCGAATTTTATCGAAGAATGACCCATTGGTATTCCAGCTCATCCAAACGAATAGTGCTTTCCCTACGATGTGATCTTCAGGGACGAATCCCCAATATCGAGAGTCTAATGAATTATGACGATTGTCACCCATCATCCAATAATAATCCATTTTGAATGTATAGGTGTTAGTCTTTTTCCCATTGATCAGAATGACATTCCCCATCTTCTCGATCTTATTTTTTTCGTAAATGGATATGGCTCGCTCATAAAGTGAATAATTGGTACTGTCGAGCGTTACTGTCCAGCCTTTTTTAGGGATAACGAGTGGGCCGAAATTATCGCGGTTCCATTTAAACCTTGAATCGTGTGGGAAAATACCTGGTTCAGGTTCACTCTTAGGAAGAATTAGCGGGCTTACCACTTTTACATTGGACCATTTACGAATGAAGTCAGCTTCTTCTTTAGTCATGGTAAACTCATATTCATTGGCTGTGGCACGACGCACTTCTATGTTCATGTCCTCTAGTGCTTGCGGATTGAAGTCGGTACCATCTGATTTTACGTAGTAGGATGTTTGTCCAAATTGCGGACTCTCTACAGGCTTTCCATTTACATGTACCTGCGCATCGATAATTTGCAAGGTATCACCAGCGATGGCTTGGCAACGTTTAATGTAGTTTTCACATTTATCTACCGGGCGATAGAGCGGCGAGTCGATATCCATTGGATAATTGAAAACCACGACATCTTTACGTTTAATTTTACTGATCCCTGGCAAGCGATGATAATTCCATTGGATACCATCCCAGTACGCTTTGGTGCCGATAATGGGCATAGTATGATGTGCAAAAGGAAAAGCAACAGGTGTCATGGGCGTACGAGCACCGTAGTTGACCTTGCTGACAAAGAGAAAATCGCCGACCAATAATGATTTTTCCATCGAGCCTGTCGGTATGGTGTACGCTTCAATAAATAGTCCGCGGATTAATGTGGCGGCAACCACGGCAAAGATGATGGCATCAAACCATTCGCGGCCTGCACTTTTTTTTTCTGTTTTTTTTGAAGGGTCTTTGACCCAAAATTTCCAGTTCATACTACAGTTATTATTGAAGTTGTTTAAACTTTTGATATTTCGTTGCTTTTGCATGAAAAGCACACATTTACTTTGTTTTGTCTCCTATTTTTTGCTCTTCTAATTTGTCAGAATTTAGATTTACAGGATTTGGGGATGAATGGATTTTGGGTATTAAATCTAAAAATCTATTCATTTAGAGCCTGTTTAAATTTTATTCAACAATAATTTTATAGCGGATAGTTTGGTCATATATTCTGCAGAATCGATCAATAGCTCATAGTTTCTACACAGTCTTCTGTCATTATCAAACCAAGCAAAAGTTCTTTCC
>CAIOLR010000493.1 GCA_903859135.1 uncultured bacterium
ATAATCTGTGTATAAATCTCTAATCTTCGCTTTGTCCATCTTGCAAAAATAGTCTATCATATAAATATGAAAAATAGGGGCTGCGTAACATCAGTTAAAATTTCAAAGTTGTCCGAATTGCTTTTCAACTAGTTCACACTTACATGCTCCTCGACGTTTTTCAAACTACTGAGCTGAGCGAAATATTTGTAGAACAGTGGAATGGTTTCAATTCCTTTGTAAAAATTGGCAAGATCATACTTTTCGTTGGGCGAATGCAAATTATCACTATCCAAACCAAAACCCATCAAAACCGTTTTAATGCCTAGTTCTTTTTCAAAAAGTGCCACGATTGGAATACTTCCACCACCACGTGTTGGGATAGGCTCTTTGCCAAAAGATTCAAGGATGGCTTGTTGTGCTGCTTTGTATGCCACACTATCGATTGGGGTTACCACTGGTTCGCCACCATGATGTGGCGTTACTTTCACCTTCACGTTTTTAGGTGCGATCTGCTGAAAATAGGCATCGAACAGTTTAGTAATCTTATCCGACTGCTGATTCGGAACCAATCGCATCGAAATCTTCGCATTGGCTTTTGATGGTAATACCGTTTTAGCACCTTCGCCAATATAGCCACCCCAAATCCCATTGACCTCTACCGTTGGACGAGTGCCGGTACGCTCCAGGGTCGTGTACCCATTTTCACCCCAAAGCTCCTCTACATCTAAATCTTTTTTGTATTCATCCTCACTATAAGGTGCTTTATTTAAAGCAGTACGCTCTTGGTCGGTGAGCGCCAACACATTGTCATAAAAATGAGGAATGGTAATATGATTATTCTCATCGTGTAGGGAGGCAATCATTTTAGCTAAAATCAAAGCTGGATTCGCAACCGCACCACCATAAACACCCGAATGTAAATCGCGATTAGGTCCCGTCACTTCAACTTCTACGTAGGATAGTCCGCGTAGGCCCGTTTCTAATGAAGGCGTATCCAAACTCAACATAGACGTATCCGATATTAATACGACATCCGCCTTCAGACGTTCTTTATTATCTTTTACAAAAGCACCCAGATTTCCCGATCCAACTTCCTCCTCGCCTTCGATTATAAACTTAATATTGCAAGCCAATGAATTGGTTTTCATCATCAATTCAAATGCTTTCACGTGCATATAAACCTGTCCCTTATCATCACAAGCGCCTCTTGCAAATATTTTTCCATCGCGAATCGTGGGTTCAAAAGGAGGTGTTTTCCACAATTCCAGCGGGTCGGCAGGCTGCACGTCATAATGCCCATAAACCAATACGGTTGGCTTCGTTGGATCTATTATTTTTTCGCCATAAACTACCGGATACCCCGCAGTTGGGCAAATTTCCACGCGATCCGCACCAGCCGAACGTAGCTTCTCTGCAACATAATCTGCTGTCTTCAATACGTCGTTTTTATGCCTGGGGTCGGCACTTACTGAGGGGAAACGCAATAATTCAAACAGTTCATCCAAAAAACGTTGTTTGTGATCGTCAATGTATTTTTTAATCTCTTCCATAGGTACAAAAATTTGTAGAGCAAATATAGTATTTAGGTAAGCAGTACCAAGTACTTACAAACCATCATCCTATATTTGCAGGCACAATTTACTAACGATGCTCCTACCCTATTTCCAGTCTAATTTGATTGAAGCTGGCTGTGATGAAGCTGGACGAGGTTGTTTGGCAGGCCCTGTATTTGCTGCAGCTGTCATCTTACCGAAGGATTTCAATCACGATGTGCTGACCGACTCCAAACAGTTATCAGAAAAAGAACGGCATCAACTTCGCGACTATATTGAACAGGAAGCACTCGCATGTGGTGTAGCGCAGGCAGATCAAATGGAAATTGACCGCATCAACATTGCGAATGCTTCTTTTTTAGCCATGCATCGCGCTTTAGATATCCTTCCTATCCGACCAGCATTGATTTTAGTGGATGGCAATCGATTTAAATTGTATCCCAATACACCCCATCAATGTATTGTGAAAGGTGATTCTATCTATTTCTCTATTGCAGCCGCATCTATTCTAGCCAAAACCTACCGGGACGACTGGATGCGAATCATCTCAGAAGAGTATCCACAATACGATTGGCAAAAGAACAAAGGCTATCCCACACGAAACCATCGAAAGGCAGTATTAACACATGGCTTATCACCCCATCACCGGAAAACATTTCGGATACGTGATGCACAATTGAATCTGTTTACCCACCATGGTCTGAACGATAATTGATGTGATTTAAAAAACAAGGCTATATGCTATTCATAATCTTCGTTTACGTAATTGGTGTTGTAAGCTACAGAGATCGTTAGTGCCCAAAGACAGACTTTTTGAAAAATCATAGTCCTAATTTCTTGCACAAGGCAAAGCTCAATCAGCCAAAACCTGAACCTTGCCCATTTTTTCTTACTTTTGTCGGCCGAACATCATAACAATGAAGACCATTGCATTAAATGACACCCACATCGCATTAGGAGCCAAAATGGTGCCTTTTGCAGGATTTAACATGCCCGTTTCATATGCGGGTATCAATATAGAACACGAAACCGTTCGCCGAGCTGTTGGTGTTTTTGATGTGAGCCACATGGGAGAATTTATTCTTAAAGGCGAAAAGGCTTTAGATCTAATCCAGAAAATAACATCTAATGATGCCTCTAAACTGGTTGACGGAAAGGTACAATATTCGTGCTTTCCCAATGAGCAAGGCGGAATTATAGATGATCTCCTGGTATATCGCCTCGACGAAGAAACCTATATGTTGGTCGTGAATGCCTCCAATATTCAAAAAGATTGGGATTGGATTGCCGAATACAATACGTTCGGAGTGGATGTAAAAAATATTTCAGATCAAACTTGTTTATTAGCTGTTCAGGGACCCAAAGCAGCCGAAGCATTACAGCGTCTAACCCAAGTTGATCTGGCCTCGATGGAATATTATACCTTCAAGAAAACAACTTTTGCCGATGTCGATAACGTATTAATATCGGCCACTGGTTATACAGGATCAGGAGGTTTTGAATTGTATTTCGACAAACAACATGCGACCCATATTTGGAATGAAATATTCAAAGCTGGCGATTCTTTTGGAATAAAGCCCATCGGGTTGGGTGCTCGCGACACCTTACGACTCGAAATGGGATTCTGCCTCTATGGCAATGACATTGACGATACGACATCTCCGCTAGAAGCGGGCTTAGGCTGGATCACTAAGTTCAGCAAGAATTTTGTGAATGCTTATCATTTGGCTTTACAAAAGCAAAATGGTGTTCAACGTAAATTAATCGGTTTTGAAATGATCGAACGTGGCATCCCTCGGCATCACTATGAAATAATAGATGAAAATGAAAATATCATTGGAGAAGTAACATCGGGTACCCAGTCCCCTTCCCTTCAGAACGCAATTGGCATGGGCTATGTAAAAACAGCATTTTCCAAAGAAGGAACCATCCTATACATCCGTATCCGAAACCATACAGTAAAAGCACAAGTAACCAAATTTCCATTCATTAAATTCACCAATGTCTAAATTAAACCTCGAGGTATGCCTCACTCCAGCACTTTTGCATTTACATGATATCCACGAGAGCATTGTTGTTGTGATTGATATTTTTAGAGCGACCTCTTCTATTTGCTACGGAATTGAAAACGGAGCAAAAGCCATTATTCCTGTTGAAAGTATCGAATCTTGTAAATCATACCAAAGCACTGATTTTTTGTTAGCCGCAGAGCGAAATGGTGAAATCGTAGCAGGCTTTGACTTTGGAAACTCTCCTTTTGCCTATGCCTCCGAAAAAGTGAAGGGAAAAACGATTGTGCTAACCACAACCAATGGTACACGCGCTATTCATGCTGCGCAGGAAGCTCACACCATTGTGATTGGCTCTTTCCTCAATTTAGATACCTTGTGTAATTGGTTAAAGACAGAAGATAGAAACATTTGTTTGCTATGCTCGGGCTGGAAGGATAAAACCAATTTAGAGGACACACTATTTGCTGGAGCCGTTGTTGAACAGCTCAAAAATACTGACTACAAATTGGATGATGCAGGTATTTTAGCTGCTGATCTGTATGCATTGGCTAAAGGCAATTTATGGGCGTATCTCAAAAAAAGTTCACATAGCGAACGTCTTAAAAAGCTACATATTGAAGACGATATTGCATTTTGTCTCCATGAAAACAGGACGACATCCATTCCTATTTTGAAGGGAGACAAACTCGTAAAAATGGATTTTAAAGTGGCACTAAATGCTTAAATAAATGGAATGATGTATAGCTCGCACAGCCAATCTTTAACAATCTCACTACGCTATACGCAAATATCAATACCGAAATCATGCCAGAAAATATTTTAGTCATCGGATCAAATGGTCAAATTGGAACGGAACTGGTTACAGAACTACGCTCCATCTACGGTAGTAGTCGAGTTATCGCGTGTGATATTCGTCGCCCTGATTATGATATCAAAAATGCGGGGCCTTTTGAGTTTGTAAACGTACTGGAAAAGGATAAACTCAAAGCTGTTTTTCAAAAATACAAACCGAAGCAGGTGTACCTACTCGCAGCCCTATTATCTGCAACAGGAGAAGAAAATCCAAATTTAGCCTGGGATTTAAACATGAATGGCTTATTAAATGTATTGGATTTTGCACTAGAGTACAAGACAGCTAAAATATACTGGCCGAGTTCCATAGCCGTTTTTGGACCAAACTCGCCACAAAACAAAACACCGCAATACTGCATCATGGACCCCAATACAGTTTACGGAATCAGTAAACTAGCTGGTGAACGTTGGTGTGAGTATTATTTCCAGAAACGAGGTTTAGACATCCGTAGCATCCGTTACCCTGGATTAATCAGTTGGAAAGCTGCACCTGGTGGCGGAACCACAGATTATGCCGTACATATTTTTCATGATGCACTCAAAAAGAACACCTATTGTTCTTTTCTATCAGCAAATACAGAACTTCCGATGATGTATATGGACGATGCCATTCGCGGTACCATTGAACTGATGGGCGCTCCTGCCGAACACATCCGTATACGATCTAGTTATAATTTGGCTGGAATGAGCTTCACTCCAGAAATGCTGACTGCCGAAATAAAAAAACAGCTTCCAAATTTTACCATTAGTTATACCAATAAGGATCCTAGACAAGCCATCGCCAATAGTTGGCCACAATCAATTGATGATCGTCAGGCGCAAAATGATTGGAGCTGGAAACCAAAATTTGATCTTTCAAAGATGACTGAGGATATGCTCCATAATTTAAAATCGAAATAAAAAATAGGAGCGTAAGGTTTAAGATAGATAATTTAGGGCAGAAGATTTTCTGCTCCCACAATGTAAACAACAAATAAGAACATATGGGAAGGGCATTCGAATTTCGAAAAGAAAGAAAATTTAAACGCTGGGCCAAGATGGCTGTACAATTCACCCGCTTAGGAAAAGAAATTGTCATGGCTGTCAAATCAGGAGGCCCTAGTCCAGAAGCAAACTCACGTTTACGTACCGCTATTCAAAATGCGAAGGCAGTCAATATGCCTAAAGACCGTGTAGAAGCAGCTATTAAACGTGCATCGAATAAAGACGAAAGCAATTACGAAGAAATTGTTTATGAGGGATATGCCCAACATGGTGTAGCCATTTTAGTGGAAACAGCCACCGATAATACCAATCGTACAGTTGCCAATGTGCGCAGTTATTTCACCAAATGTGGTGGAACACTAGGCAAGACAGGCTCCCTCGACTTTATTTTCAATCGTAAATCTGTTTTTCGTTTCGACCCGAGTGCGCTCGACTTGGATGAATTAGAACTAGAATTGATCGACGCTGGGCTCGAAGATTTATATGTTGAAGAAGATGCCGATGGAAAAGATATTGGTGTCATCCACACTTCATTTGAAGACTTTGGCAAAATGCAAAAAGCCTTGGAAGAAAAGTCAATCATTGTCATCAGTGCTAAACTAGAACGTATTGCACTTTCGATGTCTCAAATAACAGAAGAGCAAGCTGCTGATGTGCTAAAACTAATCGATAAACTGGAAGACGACGATGATGTTCAGGCCGTTTATCATAATATGGCAGAATAATACCAAGCTTTAGTAATCCCCCATTCTACTACCACTATTCCCGCATAGGGTCTGCAAACGACCTAAAACAAGTAAAAGATGATCCCCCCTGTGGTCCAGTGGCAACACGGACCACAGGTAAAATACCCTTCCTAAATTTCATCAAATCATTTTACGACGATCTACAATAATTTATTTTTAAAACAAAACCAAAAACAAATTTTTAATTAAAAAAATATTGTTAAAATTGATAAAATAAACAAAAAAATAAAATACAGATTGATATTAAATGACGTATTTATGCTTCAAAATTTTGATGTCTTCAAAGACGAAAATAATAACTGCTTCCAGCTACGAACGAAAACAAACTCGTATGCTTTAGAGTTTGATGATCAGGAAAGAGAAAATATTTTTTTGGAAGTAGTTGCTATTCTACAAAAGGATACTTCAGTTTCTTTAAAACAACTTAAAGCTAAACTAGCCAAACAATACAGTGAGCCCAAGGTCATTGATGTTTTAAAAATACTGGATGAATATGAGCTCTTGTCGGTAGATATGTCTATCCATCTACAAGATGATCAGAATTACACTGGTGAGTATCGACCAAGTAAATCGGATAAAAAACAAGTATCAGATTCTATACTATCGATTGTCGGCAATGGAGAGCTTGCTCAAGCACTACTCCAAACAGCAAAAAGTCAATCATTTAAAAGCAGTGTGCTTTATCCTTATAATGACTTACAGCATGAACATGACATAGAATCCATCGTCAATCAATCTGATTTTTTGATTATTGATGGAAATGAGTGGTCGCCATACCATGCAGAGCTAGTCAATAAACATGCGCTAAAAAATAATAAACCATGGCTCTATGTTGCAGGTATTGAAGGTGTATCCATGAAAATTGGTCCACTATTTTATGGGAAAGAAACAGGTTGTTACCATTGCTTAATAGGCCGAATAAAAAGCAATCACGATTATCCATTGTTTCTAGATTCATATGAACGCCATTTAAGGGATCATAAAATAGGATCTAAACCAGATATCTTGCCCAACGCCGATTTGATGTATTACGCCATCGCAAATTTGACACTGCTAGAGGTTATGAAGTTTTTTCAAGAGTGGAGTCTACCTGTAACGTGGAGAACCTTACTGAACTTTGATGCAATCAGTTTTAAGATCACCCAACATACATTATTAAAAAAACCATTTTGTGAAGTTTGTAAACCGTCGTTAGAATACCACCCAGCTCCATGGCTTGAACTGGTTACCTTAAAATAACTCAACTGAAATAATCACACCTATGAATATTTCTACGATAAACAACGGATTAAAAATCATCTCCTATGAGATCGGTATACTTTACCAAATTACCAAGCTACCTCGAATGAATGTAGATCCACTCATGATCAGCTATGGTATATGGCCTGCCAACACGTTGTATTTATCAGGAGAAAGTTATGGAGGGCGAAGCTCAGGGTGTGGTTTTAAATGGGAAAATGCGATCTTAGGAACAATAGGCGAGACAGTTGAACGCTACGCTTCTGTGTTCTATGATTTAGATGAAAGCATTCGATCATCCTATAAAGCACTTCCAAAACATGCCATTCACCCTGCTGAATTTGCACTTTTTCATGAAGAACAGTACAAAAAAATACCCAGTGGAATGCAGGGAGTTCATCCGTTTACCGAGGATATTGAACTAACTTGGTTCCCTACTATTGATCTGACAAATGGAAAAGAAACCTATCTACCTGGTCAGTTTATTTATCTTCCTTTTAGTCAAGATGAAAGAGGTATCACGGTAAGCACCTCTACTGGTTTGGCAGCACATACCAATTATTACAAAGCCATTCTATGTGGCTTATATGAATCCATCGAACGAGATAGCTTTGTTTTAACTTGGATGCACAATCTTGTTCCCCAAAAAATAGTCATTACGAAAGAAATTCAACACTATATTGATGATCATTTTCCCACTAAGTACGATTGGCATTTCTTTGATATCACCTATGATCTTCAGATTCCAACGGTACTCGGGTTCTGCTTTGGCGAAAGCGATTTTGGCAAATTCATCGCCATTGGTGCATCTACCAGAGCTACCTACGGTGAGGCTTTGCAAAAAACCATTCAAGAAATTGGACAAGCAGTCCCCTACTTCCGGTACTTACTAGGAGAAAAAAAAGACTGGAACCCTTCTGATGACTATAGCTTGATCCACAGTTTTGAAGATCATTCCGTCCTTTATACCAAGAGGCCCGACTTATGGCATATTTTCGAGAAATGGACCGAAGCCAAAGAAAGTAAGAAGATTGATCTATTTAAAAAAAGCACAAATAGCGACCAAGAGGAAATCAGAAACATTGTTAAAATTATGAAGGATAAAAACTATGCTGTTTTGTTCAAAGATATTACCACACCTGACATTAGGCAACTCGGTTTTTTTAGTATCAAAGTATTTATACCACAATTAATACAACTTTCAGGAGCCTATCCTTTTTACTTTTTGGGAGGTGATCGACTATATTCAGTTCCTAAAAAACTAGGCTATAAAACATTTGACTATCATCACCTAAATAAATATCCACATCCATTTCCTTAAAAGCCTCACTCCAGCCCTCTCCAAAGGAGAAGGTGGAAGAATCAACATTTCCGATTTGCCAAAAGGTATTTATTTTGTGAAGATTGGTAGCGAAATGGCGAAGTTTGTAAAATTATAGGTCAGAAAATTATCTGCCCTTAGTATTCTGCAAATAGAG
>CAIOLR010000494.1 GCA_903859135.1 uncultured bacterium
AAATGTTTCACCAGAATCAGAAAAGAAATTCACAGCAAACCAAATACCTTTCAATAGTTTTATCGTTAAATCAGAGAAAAATAATAACAGAAAAAACCATTATATATATTATTGTGCCAATTCACGTGTAGTTGGAGGCGGTAAAAGCCTCAGTAAAGTCAATAGTTTATTTACATACCCTATTGTAGAGCAAGAAAAATCATACTTTTTAGATGTATATGTAGTTTCCGATTACCTGAATAAGAAAGTTTACTCAGCACGTAATGGATTTGCAATACCGCAAGAAAAAGAAAGCATATTGTTTCATCAGGATGAACTTACCTTTCAAGCAATTGAAGAAGCATTGGCAACCGAATTAGAAGAAGGGTACACATCTTTTGTCAAAGACACAAAAAACAGAAATATAAAAGAAGTATCGGATTACATCATTCAAAAGGCACCTAAATACAAACGATACTTAAATCGTGATGAGGTCTTAAACAGCGTACCGCCTAATTTATCCGACGATAAAAAAGATGAATTTTTATACAAAATAGCAATTCAAGAGAAAAAAGAGATCGATGCTAAAATCAATAAATTTATAGCAAACAAAGATATTGGAGAAGAAAGCATTTTAGAATTAAAGCGGGAATTAATAGCAAAAACAGCCTTTGATTCCGATAGCTTAGCGGACTATATGTGTAGAAGAAAGTCCGTAATTGCTCTTTTTCAAAAATTTTTGAATGCAGACCAAAAAGGGACCTATAAGCTGGAGCAAGATATACATAACCTTATTTTTCCCATGGGTGTTGCCCATCAAGGCGTTCCTTATGAATCGCATAATTTATGGCTACTCGATGAACGATTTGCCATTTATGATTTCATTGGTTCAGATACCCCTATTACTACATTCTCTCAAAAAAACAGCAAACTCGAACCAGATATCATCTTAATTGATCAGCCACAAATTTTTGACAATCCGATTAGTTTTGGCTCACAATCATCTGGCAATATTGATTCAATGGTCATTTTTGAGTTTAAACGCCCCGGCGAAACTGCTCACCAAAAAAGAAAAACCGATGTGCGATGGGAGTTTACAGAGTTAATAGACAAATATTTTGAAGCGTTTATTTACGGGGATGATAAAAAATGCAAAAATTACAAAGGCAATACCATTGTTCTTAAAAAAGATACGCCAAAATTTGGCTATATCATTGTAGATGTCATCCCCCCATTATTAGAAGAATATAATAAAACGAAAGGATTTAGAAGTACACCCTTTGGTACACTTTACAAAATAATTCCCGAATTAAATCAGCATATCGAGGTGATCACATTTCATCAATTAATACGTGCCGTGGAAAATCGACATCTTCCTTTTTTCGATAAATTATTTAGCAGCTAAAACACACTACTTTTTGAAAAGTCATGTAAAATTACATGGCTTTTCCTGTCCTTTCTACTCCAATCCAGCTTGCCGAATTTTGCACGATGCAGGCAATACAAACATGGCTAAACTCATCACGCGACTACCTCGCGGGGGTTTCGCTATATGTGACCTATGGCACGAATAATTTTCTAAAAAAACGTTTTCAATCAAGCCCAGACGCCTACACTAAACAAAAACTTGCTGAAGAGTTGCAAAAACTTGTAGGGGAAGTAATTCAGGTTGTGGAGGAAGGTCCAAAACATCCACCAACCAACTCACAAGAAGAACACGCCAAATACCTCGCCTTATTGCGCAAACGTGATGAGATCGTTCGCCAACTTGACCGTAATATGGCCTTGCTGGATTTTAGCAACAACAAAAACGTACTTCACGAAACGGCTAAACAAATTCTTCGGCTCCATCAAACCAAAACCGAAATATGGGCTCAAATCGATTTTTATCAAGAACACGACTGTTTTGAGCTGCCTCCCCAAAAAAAAGAACAAAGCAGGGATAAAGAAATCCAATTGCTTTATCAAGCCATTAGCAAAGCAAACAAACGCCTAAAAAATCCAGATTACAAAAACAGAACAAAAACAGAGGCTTTGAAGAACAAGCACTTAAACCGCTTACGTGAACTAAAAGAACAAGCATGAGCAACATCAAACCACGCGATATAAAATCTACCACCCCACTTGATCGAATTCTTAAATCATGGTTAGCGCACGATCTAGATCATCTATCTGAAGAAGATAAAGGCATTTTAC
>CAIOLR010000495.1 GCA_903859135.1 uncultured bacterium
CAACAAAAATTTGATACGATCTTTAGTAAGTACGAGTAGCCATTGGGATTATGAAAACACAAATTGGGCCTCAGAAGGCTATTCTGACTGTGCAGGAAAAGTACAATCACCTATAGATATCGTAACTGCTAATACCATCAAAAGTACGGCTCTTAATGATGTGGCTTTTTTTTATACAAATTTTCCAATGCATATTATTGACAACGGGCATGCTATTCAAATAAATGTGACAGGCAATAATAGCATCGCTTATACTGCATCTGGTTCTAGCTCTAATACCCCTTTTCAATTAAAACAATTTCATTTTCATTGCAAAGGTGAACATACTATTGATGGTATTAAAAACGCTGCTGAACTACACTTGGTACATCAAGATCCTACTACAGGAGATCTTCTTGTTATAGGTGTGTTTTTGACAGGCGGAGCCACTGGAGGTTCTTCTTCTTCAACGATACTCATGGAGAGAATACTAAATGGAATTCCAGCCAAAACAGAGCAAGAAGTGATTTCTACCACACAGCTAAATATGAATGATATTCTTCCATCAAACAAGCTATATTATACCTATACGGGCTCACTTACCACTCCTCCTTGTTCACAAGGAGTTGCTTTTTTACTGTATAAGACTCCTGTGTCTATTACTGATGCTCAAATCACTGTTCTTAAAAACAAATATGACCATGATGCACGTCCAACACAGCCGTTAAACAACCGTATTGTTCTGGAAAAAACAAATCCGTAATAAATTTATATTTATGCATTGACGGTCTCTCATTTGTAAATATTTTTTTCAGAGTGGCTTTGAAAATATTCAGAAACTTAATTAACGTCTTTTTCGGTTTTATTAAAGCGAGTCATTGTTCGTTCAACTCCCGCACTGACAAAGCTTTGTATCATTTCTACTGAGCGGTCAATCAAAGCGGGGAGTGCTGGCTGTTCATCTTCATCAAAACCACTCAGAACATAATCTGCCTGTCGACCTTTGGGGAAGTTGTCGCTAATGCCAAACCGTAGTCTTGAATAATTGGTGCTACCAAGTATGGCTTCGATGTGCTTCAATCCATTATGACCCGCATTACTGCCTTTGGGTTTTAAACGAATGGTGCCGAAAGGCAGTGCTAGATCGTCAACGACAACTAGGATATTTTCTACGGGTATTTTGAGTTCATGCATCCAGTAATTGACTGCCTTCCCACTCAAATTCATGTAGGTGGTGGGTTTAATTAAATGGATTTTTTGCCCTTTATGGCTTAGCTCTGTGTAATAAGCCAAGCGCATATTGTGAAACGAGGCCTGAGCTTGTTTAGCTAGTGTGTCTGCAACCATAAATCCGATATTATGTCGAGTGTCTACATATTCAGGACCAATATTGCCTAGTCCGACGATAAGATATTTCATCCTGCAAAGATAAACAGTGAAATAACCCCTTTGCACTTAAAGCCATTGATTAAATCGTTTGATGAACCACAATTTCATTAGTTGTGTGAGTAAACAATAGCCCAAAAGTATTCCAAGAAGCCATGGGAAATACCCTATGGGTAGGGGCTCCATTTTTAATGCTGTTGCAAATGGTGAGAAGGGAATGAGAATTCCGATGACCATTACTAGTGAGGTTAATGCCACGACGGGTGCTGTTGCCCAACTTTGAATAAATGGGATTTTGCGGGTACGTATCATATGTACAATCAATGTTTGTGATAATAAACCCTCCACAAACCATCCACTTTGAAATAAGCCTTGATGTTCGGGAGTATTTGCTTTGAAGAGGAAGAACATCAGGGCGAAGGTCACATAATCAAAAATGGAGCTGATGGGTCCAATAAATAACATAAAACGACTTATGCCTCCTGCATCCCACTTTTGTGGTTGCTCAAGAAACTCTCTGTCCATGCTGTCCCATGGAATGGATATTTGTGATACATCGTACAATAAGTTTTGTACCAATAGCTGTATGGGAAGCATGGGTAAGAATGGGAAAAAAGCACTGGCTCCTATCACGCTAAACATGTTTCCAAAGTTGCTGCTCGCGGTCATTTTGATATACTTGATGATATTGCCAAATGTTCGACGTCCGTATATGACACCTTTGCGTAATACCATGAGATCTTTTTCTAGCAGGATGATGTCGGCGCTTTCTTTGGCTATATCCACAGCTGTGTCTACCGAAATGCCTACATCTGCATCTCGTAATGCTGTCGCATCATTAATACCATCCCCCATGAAACCAACGGTATGCCCCTTGGCCTGTAAAAGTTTGACAATTCTTGATTTTTGTAATGGACTCAGTTTAGCGAAGATGCTTGTTTCATCTATTTTTTGAGTGAGTTCTATATCATTCATTTGTTCTACGGCATTACCCAGCAATACATGTTGAATGGGAATGCCTACGTCGCGGCAAATTTTCTTGGTTACAATCTCATTGTCACCTGTCAATACCTTGATGTTGATACCTAACTTTTGTAAACCTATAATGGCTGGTTTAGCAGTTGGTTTGGCAGGATCAAGAAATCCAATAAAACCGGTTAATACCAAATTATTTTCATCGGCAATGGAATAGGTGAGTGGTCGTTCTTCATACTCTTTTACAGCAATGAGTAGCACTCTCAGGCCATCTTCATTCAGTTTTTTGGATGTATTCAGAATGGTATTGCGAATGTTGCCATCCATCGGTACTATTTTATCATTTTCTATTTGAAGCTGTCTGTCTTCACCAGGGTCGAAGGCATGCGAGCAAATATCCAACATTTCTTCTACGGCACCTTTGCATATTAATAGGTGTTTCCCATTCTTTTTTTCCAAGATCACACTCATTCGTCTGCGTTGAAAATCAAATGGTATTTCATCTATTTTTTTATACGCTTCGTCTATATTTAAATCGCTATTGACAACTTCTGTGCGCTCCAAGACAGCAACATCTAATAGGTTCTTCAATCCTGTTTGATGAAAACTATTTAGGTAAGCCCATTTTAGTACTTCATCATCGTCATCACCAAAAATATTCAGATGTCGTTCGAGCACTATTTTGTCCATGGTAAGCGTGCCTGTTTTATCGGTGCATAAAATATCCATTGCGCCAATGTTCTGAATGGCATTCAAGCGTTTGACGATCACTTTCCGCTTACTCATATTCACGGCACCTTTAGCTAGGTTAGCCGTTACAATCATGGGTAACATTTCGGGTGTTAAACCCACCGCGACAGAAATACCGAACAGCAAAGCTTCTAGCCAATTTCCTTTCGTGAAACCATTGATGAAAAATACCAAAGGAACCATCACCAACATAAAACGGATGAGTAACCAGCTTACTTTGTTGACACCTTTGTCAAAACTTGTTTCTGCTCGTTTTCCTGTAATTGCTTTTCCGATAGATCCCAAATAGGTGAGGTTTCCTGTAGTTACAGCAATAACTTTGGCGGTGCCACTCACCACATTGGTTCCCATGAAACAAATATTGTCTAGCTCGAGTGGGGATTTTTTTTCTGTGTTTTTGATTGCTGATTCTCTTTTTTCCATTGGAAGAGATTCGCCCGTGAGCATCGCCTGACTCACAAACAAATCTTTCGAATGTATCACACGGCAGTCGGCAGGAATCATATCCCCTGCACTTAATAAGGCAATGTCGCCAGGCACAATGGCTTTGATCTCAATTTTAGTTTCCCCTTTTCCCTTTCGAAGCACCGTTGTTGTGGTTTTTACCATGCTTTTCAATTGCTCTGCCGCGCAGTTACTACTGTATTCCTGCCAAAAACGAAGCAGCGAACTCATCAGTACCATCACGCTGATTACGATCACTGTTTTATAATCGCGATTTCCTGATGTGGTAAGTAACACATCCATCACGAAAGAAATGGTAGCAAGAATGATTAAGACGGCCGTAAAAGGATTTATAAAAGCCATGATTAATTGTCTATACCATGCGGGTGCCTTTTCGTGTTCAATTTCATTCAGTCCAAATAGTTTTTGTTTTTTATGTACTTGGGCAGGTGTTAAGCCATCGGCACTGCTATTTAGCATATCCAAGAAGATATCACTATCAACACGGGATACGGCGCGCAGCTTATTTGCCACAGCCTCATCAAAGCCTGATTTAGGTATGCTGGATGAATGGATTATCGGATTCTTCATCTGAACGTATTGGATGAGTGAATTGTTAGATTCTTTGTTTGGATTTAGTTGAATAGGATGGACGGAGATAGTTGTATTTTTAGTTTAATCTATCCAGTAATCCTGAAAAGACATACATGATGCTCTCGCAAGCAATGATCAGCTCTGGTGAGTATTGTTCAAAGCAATCTCTTTCGAGAGGATTTAGATAGCGAAACTAGTATTTTCTATCCTCATTTTACAACAATGGGTAATCAAACAGTGTACGCAGAACCAGCTCGTTGATGTAATTTTTTGGACGCAAGAAAATGTAAAATAGGTTTAAAACAAGCCTCGTGATAATTTTTTTGAAAATTTATGCAAGTCAAGGATGAACTGATCTACTTTTTCTTCGGGTGTTGCCCAAGAGGTTGTCAATCTTATGGTTGAATGGGTCTCGCTCTCTTGTTTCCAGATAAAGAAACCATATTGCTTCTTAAGGTTATCAATAAGTAGATCGGGTATTATCGGGAAAACTTGGTTTACACTTGGTGAGGCCAAAAATGAATACCCTAACTCGCTAAAAGCATCTGCTATTTTCCTTGCCATTGTATTCGCATGGTGGGCAAGTTGGAAAATCAAATCATCCTTTAGTAATTGACTAAACTGTACACCCAAAGTTCGGCCTTTTGCCATGAGTGCACCTCTTTGTTTTACGTGATATTTAAAGTCCTTCTTTAGTTCCTCTTTTGTAATCACAATAGCTTCGCCGAGTAATGCACCACATTTTGTACCACCGATGTAAAAGACATCTGTCAGGGAAGCAATGTCGGCAAGCGTGAGGTCGCTTGAGGCAGCAGTCAAGGCCATTGGTAGACGTGCACCGTCCATAAATAACAGCAAATGATTAGCCCTACAAAAGTGGAATAATTCGGTCAGCTCCTTCTTGGTGTAGATGGTGCCAATTTCGGTAGAATTAGAAACGTATACGACTCTTGGTTTGACTGTGTGAAACTCTGGAAATTTATTTAATACAGGTTCTATATCCTTGATTCGTAGTTTCCCATCCAAAGTAGAAACACTTTCTATTTTGTGTCCTGTTGCCTCTATGGCACCAGCTTCATGTGTGTTAATATGTCCTGTTTCGGCAGCTATTACCGACTCAAAGGGTTTAAGAATAGCACCCAACACAAGGAGGTTTGCTAGAGTTCCGCCAGTTACTAGATGCACATCTGCTAAAGGATTGCCTGTTTTCTCTCTAATACTATTTATCGCACTCTGAGTATAAATATCAGTGCCATATCCTGGTTGTTGTACTAAATTGCTTTGAATAAGTGCTTCTAATATAGATGGATGGCAACCTTCACTGTAGTCATTTGTAAAATTGTGTATAATCATGGAATCCATCTGTTTCTAGTTAAAAATATTTGTCTGAAATTTTTATCAGACAAATTTAAATAAATCCTTATTTTAAAAAATAACTCTTTCCCTGAAAAAATCAATTATTACATTTGCGGAAACTTTAGGGGTGCCTTGTGCTGAGAAATACCCTTTGAACCTGATGCAGTTAGTACTGCCGAAGGGAAAAGTAAAACAACACCAACGTTGTTTGCCAATCCTCAAACGGGTCATTCCTATCGTTTAATTTATTTAACAGTAGGATGGAAATTACCGTAAATCAACAAACTTACTCCGTATCTGATGGTTGTTCTTTGCAGCACATGCTCGACGCTGTTTTGCAGAAACAAGCTCAAGGCATTGCCCTTGCCGTGAATCAAGAGATCATA
>CAIOLR010000496.1 GCA_903859135.1 uncultured bacterium
AGCCCCTATTGCGCTACCCCCAGCTGGCATAGAAGTAATGGATGTATCCAATGTGCATGATACTAGTGAATCTTATATTCATCTTCCAATAGAGATAGATTTGAAGTACTTAGAAGGTAAGCTGAATAATAAAATTCGAAATGGGAGCAAAATAATTGATATGCCTGATTATCGTGATTTAGGATATGGATTTGGAGTTTCCTATTTACGGATTTACAAATTGGCAGACCTAAAAATTGCTGAATTTGGAGGAAAGCTGCACGTAACCTTACCTATTGAAGTGGAATTTAGGTTGAAGCGTACTACAAGCAAATATTTTGGTACTCCTGATTTTGAAAATTCTGTTAAAATGACTGTAAAGATGGTTAGCTCCTTGGTTTTATCGGACAATTTGGAGCTAGAACCTTCCTTAACAAACTTTACGCTTGAGCAAATTTTTAGTATTGGTAAACCGCGCCATAGCGCGCGCCTTGCTATTGCTCCTGCTCCTGCTATTGCTCCTGCTCCTGCTATTGCTCCTGCTCCTGCTATTGCTCCTGCTATTGCTCCTGCTATTGCTCCTGCTCCTGCTATTGCTCCTTATCCTGCTCCTGCTATTGCTCCTGCTCCTGCCCCTGCCCCTGTTCAGAACGATTACGGCTTCTTTGCAATTATAAATAATGTTAAGAATGTTGTTAATACTACTATTTCTTACGTCCAAGGTGGTTTTAAGATAGCTAAGCTTTGCGTCCAAGATGGTTTAAAGACAACTAAGGATACTGCAAAAGAATTCTTACTTGATTATGGTGCTGTACCAATCTCAAATATAGTATTGAATTACTTAAATGGGTTCGTATTTCAAGCAATCGCTGAAAATTTCCTTAGTAGAGATGCCATAGCAAGGAGGTTGTCTGATGTATGCTGGCCTAAAGAAGTAAATACGAATTACCATATTTGGTATGCGATACAACCACTGACTATCTATATGAATAACCCCACTATTACTTTGGGTAAAATAAAGGTTGATTTAGAGGTGTATGCCAAATTTGAGACCAGTGTAGGCGAAAAACCTTATTTGAGGTTCAATGCAGATCATATCAGGGTGGAGAGTCGTAGCATTGCTCCCCTTGGCGATTTTAAGGCGTCAATGCCAATTTATATATCTTATTCGGGTATAACTGAAGTTCTTCAAAAAAAAATGCTTAAAAAATATATTACTGCTAAGGGTTTAGAGGATTTAGATAATCCGACCGTAAGTCAAACACCCCCTAATGGTTTAGATAATTTAGATAATCCGACCGTTAATCCGACCGTAAGTCAAACACCCCCTGTTAGTCGCTCTCATAGTATCCGCGAAAAGATTACTAAAAAGATTAAAAAAATTGCTGAAAAAGTAGTGGGCTCATCCTGTATACAAGGAGTGAATGTATCTAAAGGTCCAGGCTCTATGATAATGATCAAATTGAAATTAAAAGGGGCCTTTAATGGTGATTATACAGTAGCGGTTTCCCCTGTAATTGATGCCAAAAAACAAGAAATACATTTTGATGATTATAGGATTGATCAACGTGGTATTATTCGTAACCGTAAGTCCGATCCCCTAGGCAGTGTCTTAAAAATAGCGGATGTTTTTTTTCATGACAGAATTCTTAAACTGATTAAGCAGTATCTCGTTATACCTCTTGACCCTTATATAGCTCAGGCATTTGATAAAGTGTATAAGTATGTCGACCAAACCCCACAAATAAAAGACTCCGTAGAGCTTGAATTGACCAGTCTATCTGTAAGTAAAATTAATTTAAATAACAACGAAATAGTCCTTTGGGCCACTTCTAGTGGCAAAGTAGCAATACATCTTCGTCCAGAAAGTGCGTGATACGTGGGTTTTTTCTTAGCATCCCTGAGTGGGATGACTTAGTCCATGAATTTAGTTTTTACCTTTGTGTCATGAATTCCAATACCTTATCGACAATAAGCGGCACTTATTGTAACTCTCTTAATCAATATTCTAGATTTATAACGCGCGAAGTTGTAATAGGAGGAGTTGCCATGGGGGGATTCAATCCAATCCGGATACAAAGTATGACGACTACCAATACCCTAGATACCATGGGTACGGTAGCTCAAACCATGCGTATGGTTGAGGCAGGATGTGAGTATGTGCGAATCACCGCTCCAAGCGTTAAGGAGGCGAATAATCTAGCTGCGATAAAAAAAGAATTAATTAAAAGAGGCTGCCATGTTCCACTGATCGCTGATATCCACTTTACACCCAATGCGGCAGAGGTAGCTGCTCGCATAGTCGAAAAGGTTCGTATTAATCCGGGCAATTACGCGGATAAAAAACGCTTTGAAAATTTTGAATACACTTCTGTAGCATATCAAGCAGAGCTGGAACGTATTTACTCCAAGTTTAAGCCCTTGGTCAATATTTGTAAGGAATACGGTACCGCGATGCGCATAGGTACCAACCATGGCTCCTTATCAGATCGAATCATGAGCCATTATGGCGACACACCGCAGGGTATGGTTGAGTCGGCTATGGAGTTTATCCGCATGTGTGAAGACATGAACTACCATCATTTGGTTATT
The DNA here is from genome assembly GCA_903859135.1 of uncultured bacterium. Taxonomy (GTDB): domain Bacteria; phylum Bacteroidota; class Bacteroidia; order Sphingobacteriales; family Sphingobacteriaceae; genus Daejeonella. Next base: position 2,572 of record CAIOLR010000496.1, read on the forward strand.
TCCATGAAATCAAGCAACCCGCAAGTGATGGTTCAAGCCTATCGTTTACTGGTTGCAACGATGGTCAAAGAAGGGATGAATTACCCCTTGCATCTAGGTGTGACGGAGGCTGGCGAGGGAGAGGATGGGCGCATCAAGTCTGCCGTGGGAATAGGAACTTTGTTAGAAGATGGTCTGGGTGATACCATTCGCGTGTCTTTAACTGAAGAACCCGAGTTTGAAGCACCTGTAGCGATTGCTTTGGTGAATAAATGCCTCACCCTAGCCCGCTCCGAAGGAGAGGTAACCTCATCACATAATCCATTCAGTTGCGTATTATCTCCCTCCCCGAAGGAGAGGGTTGGGGTGAGGCTCTCCGAGGGGGTGGGGCGGGGTGAGGTGTTGCCTTCCAGCTTTAGCCCATTTGCATTCACCAAACGCAAGACACAGGAGTTAAATACCTTTATTGGGGGGCACCAAGTGCCTAGGGTACTAATCAATCTATCGGATAAAAATCTAAAAGATCCGAGTACGCTCAATGATGTGGGATATGTATACGTGCCTTTGTTGGATAAATACAATATGGGCGAGCAGTCTGCGGATTTTGTGTATCTGGCGGATCAATTACCGTCGTTCAATTTTCCAGGGAATCTCAAACAGCTGTATAACTATGCTACTTGGAAGACACTATCGAACAAGGTTAACTGTCACCCTTTGTTTACGATCGAAGAATATCCGCACGCCACTGTAAAGTGCTCTTCCTTAAACTTAGTTCGTATTTCTGCGAGAGACATTCAATCGGATAGCTTTAGCAGAATTCCTGTAGATAATACCTTGGTGTTCGTCCTAGAAACCGATGCGATTCATGGCATGGCAGACCAACGGCAGGTATTTTTTCGATTGATGGAAATGGCTCTGGAAGTACCTGTGATTGTCCGCAGGGCCTATCCTAAATCAAATTTTACCGGTACTGTTGGCGACGTGAGGAGTCCTGAAGAGCCAATTTCAAAATTCCAATTGTTTGCAGCGACCGATATTGGTGGACTATTCATTGATGGATTGGGTGATGGTTTGTGGATAGAGGCACCTTATATCGCAACAAAAACAATCCTTTCAACCTCTTTTGGAATTTTACAGGCTACACGTTCACGAATATCTAAAACGGAATATATTTCATGCCCGAGTTGTGGTAGAACCTTATTTGACCTGCAAACAACTACGCAGATGATCCGTAGCAAAACAGATCATTTAAAAGGTCTTAAAATTGCCATCATGGGTTGCATTGTCAATGGACCAGGGGAAATGGCTGATGCAGATTACGGGTATGTAGGTACCGGTCCCGATAAAATCACCCTGTATAGAGGGAAGGAAGTAGTAAAGAAAAATGTGAACTCGAGTAGTGCTCTCGATGAACTGATTCATATTATCCAAGAAGATGGTAATTGGACTGATTGCGCGGAGTAATTTCATTAAAAATAGCTAATATTTAGTTCTTATTTGTATTCTTTCCAAATAAGTGTGTTTGACAAACATATGACATACCCTACATTGCTTATTGGTTACCTTTGAATCAATTTAATTTGATATTAAGATATAATAGTGGATTACCTAAAAGTCATCGCGTTTACCCACAAGCATACCGACCTTAAAGACTTGGGCAAATTGATCATTAGCGATGATTTGCTCGAGACCAGATTGCAGACCATCAAAGCCAAATTTGATATCCTGGAAATATGCTACATAAGCACATGCAATCGTGTTGAATTCGTTTTTACCACTTCCGAAGTAGTTGATCATGTTTATGTGACCAATTTCATTCGCAGTTTCGACTTTGCCATTCCGGAAGAACGTCTGGAAGAATTTTCTAAGCAGGCCTCCATTTATGAAAATGTAGAGGCATTCAATCATCTGTTGCGCGTATCCTGTTCGTTGGAAAGCTTGGTTGTCGGGGAAAAAGAAATATTTGCTCAAGTGCGAAAATCGTATGAAATGTGCAGAGAAGTGGGTTGTACAGGCGATTATCTTCGCGTAGTGATGAATCATGTGGTTAAAACGGCGAAAGAAGTTTATACCCTGACAAATATTGCTCGAAAACCAATTTCTGTAGTATCCCTGGCATATCGCAAACTGAAGGAGTTGCATATGCCGGCTAATGCACGTATCCTAATTATTGGGGCAGGTGAAACTAATAAAAACCTATCCAAATACTTGCAAAAACAAACATTCTCTAACTTTGCTATTTTCAATCGAACACGGGCTAAGGCCGAGCTTCTAGCAAAAGAATTGAATGCGGAAGTTTTTGGTTTAGAAGATTTGAAAAATTACAAAAGGGGCTTTGATATTATTATTACTTGTACAGGTGCAACCCAGCCAATTATTACCGAAGAGGTTTATCAATCTTTATTAAATGGGGAGTCGGGCAGTAAGGTGATTGTAGATTTAGCAGTCCCAAATGATACATGTCAAAAAGTTTTGGCTAACAATCCCATTTACTTCATTGGCGTCAATAGCTTGCAGGAAGTAGCAAAAAGAAACCTACGGGAGCGACACCATGAATTGATTCATGCCGAACGAATTATTGATCAAAATATCCAGAAGTTCAAACCAATTTTAAAACGGCGTGAGATTGAACGTGCCATGAGTGAAGTTCCTGAAAAAATAAAAGAAATCAAAAAATTAGCGATGGATTCTATTTTTGCTGAAGATATCCAAACACTAGATGATAGCTCGCGCGAAGTACTGAGAAAGGTGGTAAACTATATGGAAAAAAAATACATTAGTATCCCGATGGTGATGGCCAAAGAAATTTTGGCAAAAAACAGCTAAATCACTCGAGCATTTTTCAAAAATTGGTTACTTTGCTGTCTTTCAAAACTGTCTGAGAAACAATATGCCTAAGGATAAAATGTCAATGAATACCACTCCATCAAATATCGTTATTGGAACACGGGGGAGTGACCTTGCGTTATGGCAAGCAAATTTTATAAAAAGTAAACTAAAGAAGATTGGGCTGAGCGCTGAAATAAAAATTATCAAGACTCAGGGTGATAAACTATCCAATATCAGCTTTGACAAGCTTGAGGGAAAAGGATTTTTTACCAAAGAAATAGAAGATGAGTTACTCAATGGTACGATTGATTTAGCAATTCATTCACATAAAGACTTGCCTACCTCTAATCCTCCAGGACTCCTGATTGCAGCAGTGTCAGAACGCGAGGACCCAGCGGATTTGTTGTTAATTTTGAAGGATCAGGTAGATATAAACCAAAAATTATCTATTAAATCAGGAAAAACAGTAGGCACTTCATCTAGCCGACGTAAAGCACAACTACGTGCATTACGTCCAGATTTAGAGGTGAAAGACCTTCGTGGGAACTTGCAAACGCGTATTCAAAAACTTCGAGACAAATATTGCCACGCCATCATGGTTGCCAAGGCAGGCGTCCTCCGGCTCGAAATGGATCTTAGCGAGTTTTATGTAGAAGAACTAGATCCTTCAGAATTTGTTCCTGCACCCGCTCAAGGTGTGTTGGCTTTGCAAATTCGTGAAAAAGATCATGTTTTATTTAAAGAACTGCAAGCACTCAATCATCCCGAAGTTGCCGAACAAATTGCATTAGAACGTAAAGTTTTGAATTTGTTTGATGGGGGATGTCATACGCCACTGGGTTGTTATTGCCGTAAGCATGAGAATCTTTTTCAGGTTTGGACATCAAGAGCGAGTATAGATAGTGAATTTCCAGATCGCTTATTTATGCAAGCTGAAAGCACAGTAGGACTTGCGGAAAAGATAGTTTCGAAATTTGCACCCACTCGCAAATTTCCAAAGACGGTTTTTATCACGCGCTTTTTGCCAGAGAATAATTATTTCCGTCATGCGCTGAAGAAGCATGCTATTGAGGTTGATGCCCGTTCATTAATTAAAACGTATCCTATCATCCATAAATTCGATCCATTTATTTTGAAGCAAACGGATTGGATATTCTTTAGCAGTAAAAATGCTATCGAATATTTCTTTCAGCTTAAGCCAGAACTAACTGAAAAAACAAAATTGGCTGTATTTGGTAGATCATCAGAAGATACGCTCAGGCGAATGGGAAGAGTCCCTGATTTTACTGGAGAAAGACTGGGGATAGACATCACAGGTATTGCCAAAGAGTTTGCTAAACTTGCACACGGAACTACCGTGCTATTTCCGAGAGCGAAGGATTCATTGCAGACGGTACAAAATGAATTAACTCCAGAAACAAAAGCGATCGAATTACCCATTTACGAAACGGTTCTCGAGAAGCAAATAGAGGAATCATCGGCAGACGTATTAATTTTTACAAGCCCTTCCAATGTGGAGGCTTATTTCTCTAAACATTTATTGCAGTCTGGGCAGAAAGTAATTTGCTTGGGTAAGTCAACTGGGAAAAAAGCGGCTGAAATGGGTGCTCCATATGTTTTGCCTTATTCTCCTGATGATTTAGGACTTGCAGAAGCTGTTTTTGGGCTAGATTAAAGAGTGAGGCTGTAGAAAATTTCCTTTCCCTTCCGAAAAAAAAAAGATCAAATACAAAGAGTACTATGTTAATTCGACCGAGAAGATTACGCAAGTCGCCCATTGTAAGGGAACTCATTGCCGAAACTCGACTATCTAAGAACCAATTTATATACCCCTATTTTGTAGTTCCTGGGAAGAATATCATTCATGAGATTAGTGCAATGCCTGGCATCAATCATTTTTCAGCAGACACCTTATTGAAAGATGTAGAAAAGTCGCTGGAACTTGGAATAAATAAAGTGTTGTTGTTTGGAGTTGGTGAAAATAAATCTGAAAATGCAAATGCAGCGTATGATGAAAGTTCGGTCATTCCTGATGCCATTCGTCAGTTAAAGAAAACCTTTGGCAGCGACCTGTATATCGTGACTGATATTTGCGCATGTGCATATACGAGCCATGGCCATTGCGGGATTTTACGTGATGATTATGTTCAGAATGACGAAACGGTAGCACTTTTAGCAAAAATGTCTTTAGTCCATGCGCAGGCAGGAGCCGATATGGTTGCACCTTCGGATATGATGGACGGACGTATTTTGAGTATTCGTGAAAAACTGGATCAACATGGATTTGACAATACAGCCATTATGAGCTACAGCATTAAGTTCGCATCGGGATATTATGGCCCATTCAGAAAAGCTGCAGATTCGGCTCCCAGCAAGGGTGATCGAAAAGCGTATCAAATGGACTTTAGAAATCCCAACGAAACCATGCACGAAGCTTATTTAGACGAGCAAGAAGGAGCTGATATTTTAATGGTAAAGCCAGCTTTAGCTTATCTGGATATTATTCACCGTTTAAAACAAAATACAAATCTTCCTGTTGCATGTTATAACGTATCTGGAGAGTACTCCATGGTGAAGGCCGCTGCCCAACGAGGTTGGATAGATGAGCAAAAAGTGGTCATGGAAAATATGTATGCCTTCTGTAGAGCTGGAGCCAATATCATTATTACATATCATGCACGTGAAATAGTAGAAAAAGGATGGATGAAGTATTTAAACTAAGTGACTGGTCGCACTCATTAGTCGCAATACGCTATACAAATACATAAATTATAAAGCAGAAAATAATACCATGTTAGATTCATTAAGAAAGATGTTTTCGGGATCAGACGATGAAATATCGTATACAGGCACGAATAAGCCAGATATTTCACGAGAAAAATCGACGGAACTTTATAAGCAGGCACAAAAATATTTTCCTGGAGGGGTCAATTCACCTGTGAGAGCTTTTAAATCAGTTCATGGGACGCCTCTTTTTATCGAAAAAGGCGACGGCTGTTTTATTTGGGATGTTGATGGTAATCAGTTCATTGATTTTTGTGGCTCATGGGGCCCACTTATTTTGGGCCATAACCATCCAAAGGTGCGCGACAAAGTGACTCAGGTCATGCAAAATGGGATGAGTTTCGGAGCTCCAACGGCATTGGAAAACGAGTTGGCAGAGCTGATATTAAAGGATAACAAATACATCCAAAAAATACGTTTTACAAACTCGGGTACCGAAGCGGTGATGTCAGCTATTCGGTTGGCTAGAGGATATACCAATAGAGATAAAGTCTTAAAATTTGAGGGTTGTTACCACGGCCATGTGGATTCCCTGTTGGTAAAAGCAGGATCAGGCTTAGCGACCACCGGAACATCATCTTCTGCAGGTGTTCCGAAATCTTTTACAGATGAAACGATTGTCGTTTCACTAAATGATAAAAAAGCCATAACAGAAGCTTTCAGATTATTTAAAAACCAGATAGCTGCCATTATTATAGAACCCATTCCCGCAAACAATGGGCTGCTGTTGCAGGATGAGGATTTTTTATTCTTTTTAAGAGATATATGCACCAAGAATAAATCGCTGCTCATTTTCGATGAGGTGATTACAGGTTATCGTATTGGCATGGAGGGTGCAGCAGGGCATTATCATATCCAACCGGATATAATCACGTATGGAAAAATAATTGGTGGTGGATTGCCTGTGGGTATGTACGGTTCTTCTGAAGAGATTATGGCCATGATTTCACCAGATGGTCCCGTTTATCAGGCTGGTACTTTATCGGGAAATCCGGTGGCCATGGCTGCAGGAATAGCCCAACTGACCGAACTTTCACACGCTGGATTTTACAAAAACCTAAATAATAAGGCCCAAGAGTTTGCCGAATCGATACAGCATTTTGCTACTGCTCGTAATTATAAGTTTAAAGTATTTTCAATTGGATCTATATTTTGGTTCGCTTTTACGGATAAGGAAAGCTTCAAAACGGCCGAAGAGATAGATGCTTATAGCATGGAAAAGTTCAAGATCATGCATCGTGAATTATTGAATCGTGGGGTGTATTTAGGACCATCTGGATACGAAGTAGGGTTTGTATCCGCAGCACATTCAAAAATTGAGCTGGAAAAGGCAAAGAGAATGATTTTTGAAAGTTTGGATATTGTATTTGGAACGAAATAACAAGCCTTATCCCAGCCCTCTCCGAAAGAGATGCGTTATGTTCTGCTGACAATACTGAATGATATAAATTATAAAGCCCTCTCCTTTGGAGAGGGTTGGGTGAGGCTTATTTAATTAAACCACCATGAACGACCGCTCAAAAAACCTCATAAATGATTCCGCGCATGGTCGCTGCATGGCCGATAAAAAAACAAACTATATACGTGAAAAAGTCATTAATCATTTTTTATTGTTTACTTGTTTATGCATCGGCAGAACTCATTTGGTGGGGTATTTTACTCATCAAAGCTGAGCCTCACCGAAAGGCGATGATTATTGGGGAGGCTTCTGTTTTTCTTTTGATTTTTTTGATAGGAACGATCCAACTGCATCGTACATTAAACAAAGAGCATCAATTACACCTTCAACAAAAAAACTTTTTGCTTTCTGTTACTCACGAACTGAAATCGCCCTTGGCTTCTATTAAGCTATATCTACAGACGATATTAAAGCGGGATCTAGATCATGAACGGCAACAATATTTTATTCAAAACTCGCTCAAGGATGTTGAACGCTTGGATGATCTGGTAGAAAATATGCTCATTGCTACAAAAATTGAAAATAATTCATATTCGTTTCCCAAAGAGTTATTTGATCTATCGGACCTCATCAAAAAAGTAGTAGATCGATTGCAAGGGCATGTGTGTCATTCACAAATAAGCATGAGGGGAGTGGAAAATAACATCTCTTTAGCTGGCGATCAGTTTGCGTTGAGTTCGGTGGTTAGTAATTTGATTGAGAATGCAATTAAATATGCTCCTTCGTGTGCAGAGGTGCGACTAAAATTATATAAGAGTAAGGGTCATGTCTATTTTGAGGTGGCCGATCAAGGTGTTGGTATCGAGGATGATGAAAAGTCGCGCATTTTTGATAAATTTTATCGTGTTGGCAGCGAACAGACTCGGAAAACGAAAGGTACGGGGCTGGGATTATACATTGTCAAGCAGGTACTCGATAAGCATCATGCCAAAATTACGGTGAAAGACAATCACCCGAACGGTACTATTTTTGAAATCATATTTCAATAAACATGCACAACAAACAGCGCATCCTATTAGTAGAAGATGAGGAACATCTTTTAGAAGTCATCAAACTTAATCTCGAGCTAGAGGGATATAAAGTAACGGTTGCTGCTGATGGAAAAAAAGCACTAAAAATTTTCAAAGAAGAACGATTTAACTTGGTGATATTGGATGTGATGTTGCCCGAAATAGATGGCTTGCAAGTTGCAGAGACCATCCGTTTGGAAAATACCAAAACACCGATCATGTTTCTGACGGCCAAAAATACGAGTGAGGACCGTGTAGCTGGGTTGAAAAGAGGGGCTGATGATTATTTAGCAAAGCCATTTAATCTGGAAGAGTTGATTTTGCGGGTGGGTATTTTAGTCAAGCGTGGCTTGCATTCAGACATGTCTCAAGAATCAAATACCTACCAAATTGGAGATAAGACAATTTATTTTAACTCTTTTGAATTTAAAAAAGCGGATGGTACTCTTACCTCGCTCACCAAAAAGGAAACCATGTTACTCAAGTTGCTTATCGAGCATAAGAATGATGCCGTATCGCGTGAGCAAATTTTAGAAACGGTTTGGAACTACGATGTGTACCCCTCGACAAGGACTATTGATAATTTCATCGTGACATTTCGTAGATACTTTGAACCCGATCAAAAAAAGCCGACCTACTTTCATTCCATACGTGGTGTAGGTTATAAATTCACCGACAATCAGCACTAAATGTTTACGAAAAAAGTACGTCTATTGGTTATAGGTATCTTCTTCCTCATTCTTAGTTGGACGATGTATCAGCAGGTTTATGAGATTTCAATTATTATTGGTGTCGGGGTATGCCTGTTAATTTGGGGCTATTTCCGTGAGGGGACTGTCATCATGGCTGCTCGTGAGTTCCATGCTAAGAACTATGATGGGGCGGAAGAACTTCTCAAAGAAATTGAAAATCCAGCGCATTTGGGAAAACATCGACGAGGTTTTTATGAGTTTATTTACGGCTCTATTGAACTCCACCGAGCCAATTTTGAAGCGGCTGAGCGCCATTTTCAAATAGCCAGCCGATTCAAGCTCCGTAACTCAAATGATAAAGCTATTATTCTCATTCATTTGGCCAATATCAACCTGAGGAAAAAAGATACAGAACGAGCCTTGGCCTATTTAGAAAAGACGAAGAGTCTAAAGGTCACCTCTCGAGTGAAGCAGCTAACAGAAAAAATAGAATTACAAATAAATCAAGCACAGTGAGTACGAATACCCTACAAAATAGCCTATTGATGGAGGCTGCTTTTTCAAAAACAACATCACGTCCCCCTGTGTGGATGATGCGCCAAGCGGGCCGCTTTATGCCACAATATTGGGAAATAAAAAATAAATATTCCTTTTTGGAGATGTGCAAAACACCCGAAATTGCAGCTGATGTGACCATGCTTCCTGTCGATTTATTGGGTATTGATGCCGCCATATTATTTTCGGATATTCTGGTTACAGCCGAAGCTATGGGAGGCGATCTGAGCTTTACGCAAGGTATTGGCCCCAAGTTTTCTAATCCAGTCCGTTCTCAAGCGGATATCAATCGTTTAACTACGGATGTTGGCAATAAATTGCAGTATGTGGCTGATGCCATCAAGGTTGTTCAGGAGCGTCTCCATGGGCGTATACCGCTCATTGGCTTTGCAGGTGCCCCCTTTACCGTGATGAGTTACCTCGTTGAAGGCGGATCATCAAAAGATTTTAAGCTTACCAAGTTGATGTTGCATAATCATCCTGAAATGGCACATCAGTTATTGTCAAAAATTGCTCAGGTCACGGTTGATTATCTGAATCTGCAGATTGAAGCTGGAGTGGATGCCGTTCAACTATTCGATAGCTGGGCAACAGCCTTAGCATGGGACGACTATAAGGAGTTTTCGCATCGATACATCAAGGAAATTATATCAAAATTGAATAGAAAAGACATCCCTATTATTTCTTTTTGTAAAGGAAGCTCTGTTTTTGCTCCGCTGATGGCCGATGCTAAGCCCGACGTAATTTCGGTGGACTGGAATGCAGATCTTTTGGATGTTAAAAAATGTTTACCCAAAGGGATGGCTGTTCAGGGGAATTTGGATCCACATGTTTTGTATGCGGATAAGTCGGTCATTAAAAAACGTATCCACCAACTGTTTGAACGCATGCGTGGCGAAAATGGGTTTATCTTTAATTTGGGACATGGAATCATGCCCGATATTCCATTTGATCATGTAAAATATGCGATTGATGTGGTGAAAGAATTTAGGTACTAAATGGCTTCATCCTGACCCTCTTCAAAGGATAGGGAGTCTTTAAATCTTCTAAGCTTGTCCGTAGAAGTTAAGCGTCTCTACGGATAAAATAATGGAAGGGAGTCTTTTGACTCCCTAATGTGCGATTCGCTTTATTAATTTGCAGGCGTGCATATCTAATAGCCTGTGCACTGGAGTCGAAAGACTCTTTTACTTTCGCTAATCCGTATAAAAATGCTACGGACAGATTGGTAGAGGCCTTGCAAGAGTAACAAGAAAAGAGAGTTAAAAGTCCCGAACCAATGACATACTTATACATTAAATCACTTCATATCATTTTTGTAGTTAGCTGGATGGCTGGTTTGTTTTACATCGTCCGACTGTTTGTGTATCATACTGAAGCGAATGAAAAGCCAGAACATGAACGTTTGGTTCTGCAGCGTCAGTTCGTGATCATGGAACATAAACTTTGGTATATTATTACCACGCCGGCAATGATCCTAACGGTACTGACAGGATTATACATGACGTGGGATGCAAGGTGGTATCAACAAGATTGGATGTTGGTCAAGCTGGGGTTTGTAGCAGGGTTGCTTGTGTATCACTTCATGTGTCAGCGCATGGTCCACCAGTTCAAAAAAGGCCTGTTTCTTTGGAGTTCGATTCAATTGCGCCTTTGGAACGAATTGGCTACCGTTCTGTTGGTAGCCATTGTTTTTACAGTGATCCTGAAAAGCACAATGCATTGGATTTATGGATTGATTGGCCTCATTCTATTCGCTGCTGGTATTTTGTCAGCAGTTAGGCTTTATCGTTTTTTTTTCAGGCTATAAATTCATCTTTATTATATTTATTA
>CAIOLR010000497.1 GCA_903859135.1 uncultured bacterium
AATAAAAGTTAATAAAAAGCATGATAATTAACCTTAATTAATAATTAATTAAAATTTTTTTAAATTGATTTAGGGTGGCAAGAAAACGGATTGTGTCGCTTTGGTTTGATTGGTTGGAAGATGGCTTTTGTAGCCTTGATTAAAAGATCAGTTTGGGAGGTTTGTTTCTTGTTGTGCATGTTTTTAGGTTTTAGGTAGACGTGCTCAGGTCGTTGCGCAACAAGTCGGAGAACCGAGGAGTGTCCAGACTTTCACCGGTCGCCTGAGCATTATTTTAATTAGAAAAATATGATTTTGGATTGCTCCAAACTTATTACGCGTTTGAAACGTCTGAATATTTTTTGAAAAATGCAAATAGATTTTTCTCTTTTTGCTGTTTTAGACTGGAGCGAGATCACCTAAATACAAAAAGCCTGCGCGAAGCGAGGCAAGCCGAAATGGTGTGTATGGATCTGCCGAAGGAGATAGGCCACAAATGAGCGCTGATAGGAGTGAAATCAACAAGCTAGAACATTGTTTTACGAGTACTTGCGCCAAATTTTAGGCCCAAACACGTGTTTCCAGTGTTCAATTCCTTTCCATAGCTCCGAAACAGTTATTTCTTCGAGTTGTTTTTTGTGAAGTTCTGAAAGCTTTAAAATGAAATATTGTAATGTCTCTATTTCAAAGCTTTGTAAGCCACCGTTAAGTAGCATGTCTGCTATGAATTCTGATTTGGTATATCCTGGTTGATATTCGCCTGAATCATCATAATATGCAGATTTCTCTTTCGTGTTTTTTTTCATTTTTTTGTTTTAAACAAAAAAGAAGCAATGTATGCAGTTGGGTTTAGTGGACTAAGCAGTCCACTTGCAAATTTTCGATCTAACTCGACAAATGTATTAAAAAATGATGGGTTGGACATTATTGAATCGCATTGTTTCTTACTAAAGCTATAATTATGAAGCATTTGTCGTACAAATACAGCAACCTCATTAGGTTTCATAGAATTAAGCTCTGAAATATCCGACTCATAAAATTCTTTCGCCTCTTGCAATTCCTCTTTGGCTTTAATTTTTATTTGAAAATGAATTGTGCTAACAGATTTTCCGGTTTTTTGAACCTCATAGGATGGTGTTAAATCCGTTTTTTCACTAATTTCTTGTATTGCTATATTTAAACACTTCTGTCTAAATTGTGAGTATTCATAGTTTTCAGCGTTCAATAATTTTTTTAATTCATCCAAAGAAACTATCCATTGTTTTTTATCTTTCCATCTACTAAAGTGTTCGTATAATTTTTGACTGTATACGCTGTTTAATGAAAGAGCAGCTTGAAGTTCATATTTTGTGAAACCTTTTTTCAACTCTAAAAAAAATGGAACAACATTGGCCAACATTGTGAGGCGCATTACTCCATTTGCTATTTTAACAATTGGAAAGGGAATGATACTTTCTAATTGTCCAGTCTTTCGATTATTTTCAATTAACATTCGTCTCAATTGCAATTTTAATACAGCCTTGCTAACGCGATCATAGTTTGTATCATTTAAACTTGTTAATGGAATTTCAAAATCTAAATTTTTGAATGATTCAACTGGAAAATTAATTCCTGTGTTAATTTGGTTAATAGCTAAATAGACTATTCTTTTTTCTATAACAGACATATCACTCACGCTGTTGGTGATAATATTTGGTTGAGTATTATATTTTCTTTTTGCGAGCATAATCAATAATATTTAGTCAAATATACAAAACATAACTTTTAAAAAGACAAAAGTTATGTTTTATGCAATTGGTTATGTTGGTTTATGCAATTGGTTACGTTAGTTTATGCAATTGGTTACGTTTAGACCTTATATATTTATGCAATTGGTTACGTTATTTATGCAATTGGTTACGTTAGTTTATGCAATTGGTTATGTTTAAAATTGTAATAGCCTGACATTTAAATACTTTAGCACAATTATTCAAATCCCTCAATATTCAACTTTTGAATTGAAACAACTCTTTCAATATTGATTGCCTTCGCTTTTTTAGTACTTAGGTTCTTTTTTAGTGTAGAAAAAAAATGCAATTTGAAAGAAAACAAAAACAGCAAAAAGAGAAAGAGGAAAAATCAAAAAAAATAAAAAAGAGATGTTGCGCGGATTTTTTACCTTTAGACGCATTTTAAGCGCATATGGGGCATTTTTTTTGATTAATTGTGCTGGAGTGTAGATGTAGTCAAAGCCGCCTTAAATCGCTTTAAAACGATCATTTTTTATTCACTAAAAAAATAATTTCCAAAATGGAAAATTTCAAAAAACTAAAGGAAGTCATTGATGCGCTAGAAACCGACGTAGAAAAGTTCTACAAGATGGCCAATTCGGCTGCTGGTACAAGGCTTAGAAAAGGAATGATGGATGCAAAAAATATCGCATCAGACATTAGGAAAGAAGTCACTGAACTAAAAAATAAGGTAACATCCTGAACGAAAGGAGTGCACAACGAATAAAGCCTTCAAACACGAAATGTTTTTGAAGGCTTTATTCGTTGTGCACTCCTTAATTCATGCGTAATTTAATATCATTCTTTTAATTAAATAAATTAATTCATTTCTTTTTTTGTTAGATCAAAATGGAAAGTGAAAGCAACATTCAGACAACGCACTTTTGCGCAGTGAAAAAAGTTCTAATGAGCTGAAATTAATTGTGTTATGATTTTTTTGAGAAAAAATAACAACAAAGAGACACAATTGACCACGTCACGCACTAACCAATGAGGGAAAGTGAAAATAAAAAAATCACCGTATATGAATATCTCGATCGCCTAACCTTCCCGCTTTTGTGGCCTATCTCCTACGACAGATATTTTGTATTTAGAGGTTGACCTTTTAAGGGTTCAATTAGGGGTAACTTTGCTCTTTACACTTTATTACATACTAACGTAAATACGTTAGTATGTAATAAAGTAATGATGTTATTATTTATTAACGTTATTACTTTAAATATTCCCTTAGTGCTTTCTCAACTATGTTTTTCATATTATCATCTGTCTCAAAGGCTTTCTTTTTTAATGCTTTGAATAGATCTTTATCGAGCCAGAACGTAAAAGTTGTTTCATTGTCTCTTTTCTTCTCCTTCACTGGAACAACCTGTTGTTTTGGCACAGATGAATGTGAAATTTCCTTTATTTTATCAAATGCTCCCATATTAAAAAAAGTTTAAAATAGATGTACTTAAATTGTCTATTTCCTCTTTTGCCAGAGTATCTGTACTCGAAAATACTCCGCCCGTCAAAAAGGTGTTACTGTATACTGTTCTGTCTTTTATCTCTCCAATGATTGGGATATTATATTGTCCTAGTTGTTCAATAGCTTGCTGAGTAATACTTACTCTTGGCTTAACCATATTAAGCACTATTGCTGATTTTAAATTACTCTTTGATTGTGCTGCTTTGACTAACTCAATAGTTGCTCGAATAGCAATAATGTCAGGTACTCCTGCTTTTGTTGGAACTAGAACAAAATCAGACTCAAGAAAAATTGGATAGATATCGGCCATCAAATATGGCGGAGTGTCAACAAAAATGACATCATAAGGTAACTTCTTTAGCTCCGATATATTTGTGAATTCCAAAATATCTATGCCCTCAGCGATATTTTTTAATTGCATTGTTGAACCCTGTGGGTCAGTATCCGTTAATGCAGTTCGCACTTCTTGGCCAAACTTATAAGCCAAATTTAAAGCGAGGGTACTTTTGCCTACCCCTCCTTTTTGATGTGATATCGTAATTATTTTAGCCATAATGAGTAAGTGATTATTTAAGTACTAATGTAATAAAATAATAACATACTTACGTATGTAAGTAATAAAATAATAACGTAAATATATACTAATGTATTTACGTTATTACATGGTGGCTTTGTATCAAAAAAAGTGTCTGTAGAATTTTGAAGAAAACAGGTTGAAATGTGGGTCGGTAGGGGAGGGTGTATTTTAGATTTTTTGTATCACAAAAAGTACTAGGTTATTTTGATACGAAATGTAATTTTGGGCAAAACAAAATCTAATGATCCCAGTAGCACTATTCGCTCGAGTTTCCTCCAATACCCAAGATTGCAGTAGACAATTAGCTGATTTGAGTTCCGTGGCTAATAGAAATAGTTGGCTTGTCGTTTCCACCATCACTACAACTGTTAGTGGCTCTAAAAAAAGACGTAGTGAAAGAGAGGATATCAATCAGTTGATAGCCTTAGCTAAGGGTCAAAAAATAAAGAAGGTACTAATCACCGAAGTATCTCGCTTAGGTCGACGTTCATCCGAAACCTATATGCTTTTAGAACAACTAACTGAACTAGGAATTTCCATATATGTTCACAACTACGGCATGGAAACTTTGCTAGCTAATGGAAAACGAAATCCCGCTGCTTCTTTGATATTTGTGATATTCAACGAGCAAGCTCGTACCGAAGTTGAACTACTATCTGAGCGTATTCGATCTGGACAGGCAGAAGCAAAACGACAAGGAAAACATATAGGCCGAAAATCAGGTTCTTTCAAGTCGATTGAACAAATCAAATCAGAATATCCGAAAGTGATCAAATATTTGGAAGCTGGAACCTATACAATTAGAGAAATTGCACAGTTGGCAGGCGTGGCTAGTGGTACTGTGATGAAAGTCAAAAATATTGATCACTGACATACTCTCCAATGCCTTTAGGTTGGATAGTAGTCAGCCTACATGCCGAAACGACCCCTATGTCAGTCTGTACTATTTTTCCAACTAAGTACACGATATTTGGTTCTTTTTTCATTTTCTGAACCACCATATATCAGTGTTTTGTTTACTTCAATAGGAGCCACAACTTCTTCGAAGCGATCCATTTCTTTGAATAAGTTCGAGCTAACTGTTTTGGTCGCTTTTATTTCAAAAATGGAAAAACCTTCATTGTTTTTCATCAGAAGATCAACTTCGTTGGCATTACTATCTTGCCAAAAATAATAGTCCTGGTGAAGATATAAATGATGGTTCTTTTTTTGATATTCAGCTAGAATCATATTTTCAAACACATGACCTTTCAGTCTATTTTCTACTAATTCATCATCGGTTCTTATTTTTAATAAATAATTTAAGAGGCCTGTATCATAAAAATACAGCTTTGGACTTTTAATCAAACGTTTATTAAAATTTTGATGATATGGTTGTAAAAGAAAAATAATATAACTGCTTTCCAATATCGATAGCCATGCTTTAGCTGTATTATGTGAAATATCACATTCGTTAGCCAGCGCGCTAAAATTCACTAATTGCCCTGCACGACCAGCACACAACCCTAAAAATGTACGGAAAAGTTTTAAGTCCCTGATGTTCAATAATTCTGTCACATCTTTTTCTATATAGGTTTGTATATAGTTTGAGTAAAACACAACAGGATCAATATCTCTATCGAAAATAGCTGGATAAAAACCCTTAATGCTTGTTGATGTATAAGAATCTCCTAACAAACCATTCGTTTTTAGTTCGGTAAAATCTAAAGGGAGTAACTTAAACAAAGCTACCCTACCTGCCAATGTTTGGGTAATATTGTTCATCAAATGAAAATTTTGTGAACCAGATAGTATAAATTGCCCCATCTGTCTGGATGCATCAACCCTACTTTGAATATAAGAAAATAGTGCAGGAACACGCTGCACTTCATCAAAAATAACATGACTGTTATATTTGTCCAAAAAACCAATAGGATCTTCTGATGCAAATGAGCGCATATTTGGGTTTTCAAGTGATACATATAGATAATCACTAAAAAGTTTCATTAGTAATGTTGTTTTACCAGATTGCCTAGGACCTGTAACAGCAAGTACTGGAAATTTTGATTGCTGGGCCTTAATAATTATCCCTATTTGCCTTGTAATAAACACGCTCATCTATTTTCTTATTTTAAACAAAACTATATCAAATTTTATATTTTACATAAAAAATATTTATAGTATACATGATTTTTATTGACAATTAACATGTACTCTATTGACAAAATACATTTTTTTTCAAAAAATGATCCAACCTAAATACCAAAATATCTGCCGTAGGAGATAGGCCGAAAGTCAGGCAATAGCCTAGGCGATCGAGATATTCAAGCTTGCTATTTTGAACAAAGCCAGTCTGAACTAGTGGCCTGACTGATCGCGCATATTTCAGCTTTTTAGCTATCTCAGGTGTTCTTAAGCTGTGTGTTTTAGGTCTGGATTTGTGTGTTGATTAGGGGCTATTTTTTGTTGTTTTTTAGGTGGATTAAGGGTTGTGATTTGGATCGCTTTTTCTTTCTATGAGCGTTAGCGAAAAGAAGGAAAAAGAATAGCAAGATGGAACCGTATAGAATACGGTTCAACAGACATAGTCTGTTGTTTATTAGTGTTTTATAAAATATTATAAAACACTATTGTTTACATGGTGTAAACAATAAAATATATAAGTAATTGTTTACTAGTTATATATTATGAAAAATTAATGTAAACAATACTGTATAATCATATATATTAGCAGTCTGAATTAAAAAAAATGACACAGTATAAACAGATCAGAGTAGAAGCCATTGTAGGGGCAAAAATGGAGCATCTGAAAGGTGATAAATCATTCAGTGCATATATCGGATCGATGCTAAAATATTTTGAGTTAACGGGTATAAATCCCGATAGTTTGCAAGCCCCATTAGTTCAAGAAACCAAAAATGGAATCGAGCGAATTGTTAAAATCATCAAGGCGATAGAGAAAGAGAAGCTTAACAAAATGCTTCATCTGCTTGAGAACCTATACCAAGAACCGCCAAGTATGGTGGATGGCGTCAGTGAATCACAACTAGTTGAAGTCATGAATTTGAATGAGAAGTTAGATCAAAATATCGCGCGACTGCAAAAAGAGAAAGAGGTTCTTTTAGAAAAGAATAGAGCTTTAAATGTGGAGATAAGCCAGCTGCAAAAAAATGATGCGGGTAGTGTGCAAGTTGATATTGATGAGCTTAAACAGATAGCCCAATGGTTTGAAAATTTGGAGCCTAAAAATATGTTTTCAAAAGAAGTGTCACTGACAAAAGATGCTGTAGGAAATATTGCTAAACGTATTACAAAAGCAATCGAGTATGGTCACTAAAGTTCATCAACCACAGTTGGGCGATAATAAAGGTTCTGTCGGAAAGCTAGCGGAGTACCTAGATAAGGAGAACGAAGGAAAAGAAGCTCAAGACAAGGACCTTTTTTTTAATCACTCAGCCGATCAGGTAGATAAACGGCAAGCTATAGACGCCATTGACCATAATAACAAAAATCTGGGTAGGAATGATGCTAAATTTTTCATGCTCACTATTAATCCATCAAAAGACGAATTGAGTCATTTGATAGCCAAAAAGATTGGGAGAGATGGAGTGAATGATTTCAGTGAATTGACTAAAAAAGAACAAAGGATGTTAGTCGATGAGCTTAAAAGCTATAGCCGTGATGTGATGGATATCTATGCTAAAAACTTCAATAGAGCCAATATCAATAGCGGTGCAGATTTGGTTTACTTCGCCAAGGTTGAGACTATTCGCGAGTATAAGCACGATGAAAAACTAGTGAAAGAGAATAAGGAAATAACAGCCAAAATTTCAGCGTTGCAGCATCAACTACGCGATGAAAAATCAGGTTCAAACGATGCTGAAAAATGTAAAGATATTGAGCAGCGTATTAAAGATATGCAGGCTACCTATCATAGGCAAGGAGAAGCAATTATAAAAACAGGCTTGAAAAAAGGAGGTCTTCAGCTGCATGTACATGTGGTTGTGAGCAGAAATGACAAGAATCAAAAAATTAAGCTGTCGCCATTTTCTAAAAGCCGTGGCGGTTTTCAGAAGCTAAATGGGAAGGATGTGATGCAAGGTTTTAATCGTGATGGATTTAGGCAGAGTACAGCTAATCACTTCAATGAGAAGAGTCATAAATCCAAAACAAATGAGAAGCATCCATATAACTCCAATGAGAAGTACGAAAATCGAAAGTCTCAAAATACCTTAGGTGTTAATCCAGTGGTGTTTATTGGGGCCAACAAAGTAGCTGTGAAAGTTAAGAGAAAGGTTATGACTCTTCTGCCAGAAAACCCCTGCACTTGGGCCTTTAGGCGGGGGATGAATGGCAGCCATTAACAATGCCTATTTCTTCTTTTGGTCTTCAATATATTTCTTGATAGTATCATCCGATATATGTCCAATAGTTTCG
>CAIOLR010000498.1 GCA_903859135.1 uncultured bacterium
TGATAAGCCAGTGGCCGTAGTTTTTCCCAAACTTGACAACAAATAATCTGTGTATAAATCTCTAATCTTCGCTTTGTCCATCTTGCAAAAATAGTCTATCATATAAATATGAAAAATAGGGGCTGCGTAACATCAGTTATTAAATTTAGCTTAATCAAAGCTTATTGAAAATGACTGCAGGTGAATTTGTGATCCAGATGAAAAGCCTCAAGGTGGATTATAGACGCAATGATGCTTATGTGGAGCGTTTCATACCTTGGAATGACGATGCCTGGTATGATAAAAGTATTCTAGCTGCTTATAAAATGTACAAACTTGTCAAAAGTGCAACTATTCCAGTATTACCGCTTGGCGATGAAGGAATAAGAAAAATGGAAAAACTCCTATTTAATTTTGGTTTAGCCTCAGCTACAGGCATACAAGACATTGATCTTCAAGGACTAGTTGATCAATTGCAAATTGAGCGCGATAAACTTAAAAAAAGCCGAGGATGGTTTGAACCATTTCTAACAGATCGTAAAGTCCCCGATGTTCTTGGCCCGGGTCAGATTCTAAGTGACCAAACATGGACTACTGCATTAAACGATGCTTTTATAGGAGGAGGTATTGATGCTGGCCATACATTTGTTTTAGCTTTATCAGACAAGCCAACCAAGGGCAGTGGTAGTCATTTTAGTGAGCAAGAAATGTGGAGAAAAACAGTTGCTAATGCTAACCAATATTTTCAACGAGATAATAGGTCATACGAAGAAAAGTGGAGATCTCATTGGGTGTCTTTCTTTCAAAATAATCTCACGATAATTTATACAGCGGGAAGAAGAATTGGACCTCGAGTTTTGGCCCGAGAGCTTTTAGGCCTTAGCTTTTTTGGGTATAAAGCAGTTTGTACGGAATATCAACTTTCTTTTGAAAAAAAAATTCCCACCGCGAAAATGGATTTTCGAGTTTATATGAGAAAACTTGATGACTTGAACTTTTTTGCAAATTTTAATGCAAATCCATCGAGTAGACAATTGGTCATATCTGCTATTTTATCGTTTATTTCTGGGCGACCATTTAACTATCGCGAGCTTTTATAATATGCTGTATCCCCCCCAGAAACTAACCTTGCTAGTCAGTCGAAATCCGTATCAGCTATGTTCACATGGATCTCCCTCAATAGTGAGCTTTCCGGTGAAAGCATTTTTTTAAGCCGCTCTAGAAATAGATTTAATAAGACACTGTTTCGCCAAAGGCAGCAGGGTCTGCTCCAAAGGAAATGAGATATCACTTTCAATATGATAAACAGCTGGATTAGGTAAATCTTTTCTCGTATAGATCAAATCTGTGCGTATTGCTTCTGGTGTATGAATAAAACGCTTCGTATAGCTCTTTAAAAAAGACGTATTGACCCCTCTATATTTTTCGTCTTTGCTTTCAAAAATGGTCACCTGATATTCATATACGCGTGTGCTTTGTTCGTCACCGTTACGCAAAAGCATATACCCTTGATATGGATACAGAGGCATCACTCCAACCACCTCAATATTCAAATGACTTTCAACAAATTCATAAATCTCCCTGCCTTCTTGCAAAGCAGGATCCATTTTAGTCAAAGCATAACTGATAATTTGTTCAATCTCTAACATCAAAGTATCATCCTTAACCATTTTTTCGTAGGTGATTTTTACCGCTTCAATATCTGCTTGTGTCAATCGCCGTGGGAAAGCCTGCTGAAGCATCAATTTATTTTCCTTGAATTGCTTCAGATTATTGTAATGAAAAACCAAATCATTTAAATCTGGATAAAGTTTATTTGCATGAAAGTGTTGATTAATTTGTTGCAAATAGGATAAAAGGATGTACTCCTTGTGCTCGAAATCTATAGATCCCTCTATAAACCAATTGGTGCTTAATGATTTCATAACGGCATATCATTTTATGCCTTAAATTACTTAAAAAATAACATTTTTGCAATAATGAGTTTTGGAACACTATATCTTATACCTGTGCCGCTAGCGAAAGATGCTTCGGCAAAATCATTTACCCCCTATCTGATAGATACCATCAATCAGATTAAAGAATACATCGTCGAAAATGAAAAAACAGCCCGCTATTTCCTAAAAGAGGCTGGACTAAAAATCCATCAAAATGAATTGATTATTCATGATTATGGGAAACACCATCGTGATACGAATACACTAGATTTCTTCAAAGGTTTGTTAGCAGGAAATGATGTAGGCCTAATGAGCGAAGCTGGCTGCCCTGGCATTGCTGATCCTGGAGCTAATTTAATTCGCATGGCACATAAAAAAGGGATCAAGGTTGTACCTTTAGTTGGCCCCAGCTCTATTTTATTGGCATTAATGACTTCGGGATTCAATGGACAAAGTTTTGCATTTCACGGCTATTTACCCATCGACAAAACCCAACGTATAAAAAAAATAAAAGAGTTGGAAACATTGGCTAACCGGTATCATCAAACACAATTATTTATCGAAACCCCTTTTCGAAATAACGCCATCCTTGAAGATGCTTTAAAAAACTGCAATCCAGAAACACAGCTCTGCATTGCCTGTAATCTAACAGCAATTGACGAATTTATTCAAACCAAAACTATTCGCGAATGGAAAGCACACGTACCAGATTTACATAAAAAACCCGCTATTTTTATCTTAAATAGCGCAACTTAACGAATTGGTTTATCAGTCCTTTTTCACATATTGAGCCTATACAAATTTTGCAAATCTAATGAAATTCGACCCCAAACAACTGAGCAACGATACCCTTGTATCGTTCTACAAGCATCTGCTGAAGCCCCGAATGATTGAGGAGAAGATGCTTATTTTATTACGTCAAGGTCGGATTGGTAAATGGTTTTCAGGCATTGGCCAGGAAGCTATTTCCGTTGGGGCTGCACTAGCAATGGAACCAAACGAATATATTTTGCCTATGCACCGAAATTTGGGCATTTTTACAACCCGCAATATTCCCCTAGTGAAACTAATGGCTCAGTGGCAGGGCAAAAAATCTGGGTTCACAAAAGGAAGAGATCGTTCATTCCATTTCGGGACTCAGGAGTATAAAATTATAGGGATGATATCCCATCTCGGCCCACAATTGGCGCTAGCTGATGGAATTGCACTTGCCAATATCTTAAAAAACAATCAACAAGCAACGCTCGTATTCACTGGTGAGGGTGCCACAAGTGAAGGTGATTTTCATGAAGCACTGAACCTAGCAGCAGTTTGGGATCTGCCAGTCATATTTGTCATAGAAAACAATGGCTATGGTTTGTCCACGCCCACCAATGAGCAATATCGCTGTAAACATTTGGTTGATCGAGCAATAGGATATGGGATAGAGGGTCGGCAGATTGATGGGAATAATATTCTCGAAGTTTATCACACACTACATGAAATTGCAGCAGATATCCGTCAAAAACCACGCCCCGTTTTAGTTGAGTGCATGACCTTTAGAATGCGCGGACACGAGGAGGCATCGGGCGTCAAATATGTTCCTCAAACACTATTGGAAGAGTGGGCAAAGAAAGACCCCCTACTCTGTTTTGAAAAATATATTCTGGAAAAAAATATTTTAAATCAAACAGAAATTAACAATATCAAATCAGAGATTAAGAATGAAATAGATCAAGCTGCAGAACATGCTTTTAAGGACGAAACTAGCACTGCCAATACCAAAACAGAGTTGGATGACATGTACTCAGAGATACTGAAAGTAGGATATTTTCAAGATATTGCCCATTTGCAGGATCACAAAAAATCAGAAAAAAGGTACCTTGATGCAATCAGTGATGGACTTCGGCAGGGCATGCGCACATACCCAAATTTAGTCATCATGGGACAAGATATTGCCGAATATGGTGGTGCGTTTAAAATTACACAAGGCTTTGTCGAAGAGTTTGGCAAGGACCGTGTGCGCAACACACCTATTTGCGAATCAGCCATTGTTGGTGCAGCTCTAGGCCTTTCCATCAATGGTTATAAAACCATTATTGAAATGCAGTTTGCCGATTTTGTCACCTGTGGGTTTAATCAAATTATTAACAATTTAGCCAAAACCCATTACCGATGGGGAGAAAAGGCCGATGTGGTTATACGAATGCCTACTGGTGCTGGCACTGGAGCTGGCCCATTTCACTCACAAAGCAACGAGGCTTGGTTTACTAAAACACCTGGGCTAAAGGTTGTTTACCCAGCTTTTCCTTCGGATGCTAAAGGCTTGCTCCTAGCAGCTATCGAAGATCCCAATCCTATCATTTATTTTGAGCATAAATATTTATACAGAAATATTTCAGAGCCAATTCCAGATGATGAATACACCATCGAAATTGGTAAAGCAAAATTGATACGAACAGGAACCCAGTGTAGTATTATCACGTATGGCCTAGGAGTACATTGGGCAATGGAATATCTGGACAATAATCCCAATATCTCTGCCGACCTCCTTGACCTTCGTAGCTTACAGCCTTGGGATAAAGAAGCCGTTGAAACAAGTGTAAAAAACACGGGCAGAGTATTGATTCTTCACGAAGATACCCTCACGAATGGCTTTGGAGGAGAAATTAGTGCCCACATCGCAGAACACTATTTCAAGCACTTAGATGCCCCCATCGTTCGATGCGCTAGCTTAGATACTGCGATTCCTGCAAACAAAACCCTAGAAGACAACTTCCTAGCTAAATCACACCTGGATGACAGTCTAAAAAAATTGCTAGCGTATTAACCACTCAATAGCATTTCGGTAGGACCTCCTCCCATAAAAAAAAAGTGAATCAAATTTTAGTCTGATTCACTTTTTTATCCGATTGTTTGAATTTTCAAGGAAGCCCTTCACATTTCAAACTCCGACTGGCCTTTTATTAGTTCTTTATTTCACTGTACTTTTTCGAGATTTACCAGCAGAAGAAGCTTTGGTTTTAAAATGAGGTTTATGTTTAGGCTTTATCTCAGGAGCACCAACAAAAGACATCGCGCACCTAAACCCTATTTCTGCACTGGCTTCGTCTTGTTGCATAAACCTACGAACAGCTGGATTCATCCAATAAGCCCGATCGTTCCATGAGCCTCCTTTATAAACTCTAGCTTTATCATTTACAAGCGTAGTTGTACCATACAAGCTATTTGTTAATGAATCGACGTGTCCTCTCATATCTGGATTATAGGGTTTTCCTGCGATCCCAGAAGGAAGAGCAGCTACCGCTACCGCCGAAGAATCTTTCTGGGTCTCACCACCATTCTGCACATCGGCCCATGCCTGCTTCTTACCAGATTTTGCGGGATCTTCTATGGCTCGTCCATATTTATCCTTTGCATAAACACCTTTGCTTTTATCTGCTAAGCGCTTATTAACAAATTGATTCCCTCGAAATGGATTAAAATCTTCAACATCTTCGAATGACAAAACCCGATACACATCTCCTACCCATTCGTTCACATTGCCCCCCATATTGTACAGACCAAAATCATTCGGCAAGTAGCTACGCACGGGGGCCGTAATATCGGCTTTATCATTGAGGTATCCACCAACGCCCATATTATCGCCTGCTCCTCGTTTAAAATTTGCTAGCATCAGACCTTGCGTTGCTTTCTTAGTAGAGCGCACCCCCAGTCCAGCCCAAGGGTATGTCTTACCTTCCTCAACATTTTCAAAGTCACTGGTACCAATCAATGCTAAAGCTGCATACTCCCACTCAGCCTCTGTTGGCAAACGATATGGTTGTAGTATCTCTCCATCTTCTAAGCGAATAGGGCGTTTCGCTCCTTGCTTACCTTTTTCTGCACTAGCTGTAGAAGAGGGATTTAAATCAGTTTTCATATTTTTGCCATCTATTCCTTCTCCACGATACTGACCATTTAAATAAATATCTGTGCTAAAAGGCTCTTTACCTGCACCTGATGGAGCAGCAGATTTACCCTTTCTACCACCTGTCATTGTTTTATAATCCACTAAATAACCATGATCTCGTAGTATCTGCTCATTAACCCGATCGGTACGCCACTTACAATACGCACTTGCTTGTTCCCAAGTTACCCCAACTACTGGGTAATCCTGATAGGCTGGGTGTCGCAAATAATTATTTACAAATGGATCATTGTAAGATAATGGCTTTCGCCAAACGAGGGTATCAGGCAACGTACTGTAATAGTGCTCATAATCTGTCGGGAAATTCTGCCTCGTCCAATACATATATTCTAACCAATCCACATTCGCGACCTCGGTTTCGTCCATGTAGAATGTTGCCACGGTAACTCGCCTTTTAACATTATCAAACCCGTAGCCAAGATCTTGATTCAAAGACCCTCCCATTGTGAAAGTCCCTCCCTCAATTGGCACCAAACCTGGACCGACAATCGTTTTAAACTTCCTATTAACTTCAAATCCTCCATTACGTTTATCATTGTAAGCCCTGCCAGTTTTGAGAGAGCTTGATTGGCCCGAATTTGATTTACTACTGCAACCAGATTCTAAAACTGTAAACAGCAGCAAGGCCAAAGCGAGGGTGGTATAGGCTCTTTTCATTATTTTTTCGGGATTAATCTATCTATCACTAAAATTATTATATAATCAATTTTATAGTACAAGGATCACATATTTTGCTCACTCCATCGAATTTAGATTGTAAAGCATCTGACCTAAAGTTAGCATATAAAGGGTTAAGAACAAAACGTCAGCATATTAACTGATGTTACGCA
>CAIOLR010000499.1 GCA_903859135.1 uncultured bacterium
CGTGATAAGCCAGTGGCCGTAGTTTTTCCCAAACTTGACAACAAATAATCTGTGTATAAATCTCTAATCTTCGCTTTGTCCATCTTGCAAAAATAGTCTATCATATAAATATGAAAAATAGGGGCTGCGTAACATCAGTTGTCAATATAAAATATGCTTGCTCACAGGAGTCAAAAGACTCTTAACCATTTGTTTATCCGTAGAGACGCCGATGCTTAACTTTACGGATAAGTAAACTATAAATTCCGATAAAGGGCAGAAAATATTCTGCCCTTACACTATCAATTATCAGTACAATTGTTTTTTCAATTTATCAGCCAGTGTTGATTTAGGTACAGCACCAATTTGTTTGTCTACTACTTCTCCATTTTTGAAAAATAATAAAGCCGGTATATTTCGAATACCAAATTTCATAGATATACCAGGATTAGAGTCTACATCTACTTTACCGACTACGGCTTTACCTTCGTACTCTTTAGCCAGCTCGTCTACTACTGGACCCACCATTCGGCAGGGGCCACACCATTCAGCCCAAAAATCAACTAACACAGGTTTATCTGATTTAAGCACTAATTCTTCGAAATTTGCGTCTGTTATTTCTAAAGCCATGATATAAAATTTTAATAATTTAAAAAAGTGATGTTCAATAATCTTGCCATAAAATGAGATCGTTAATTTAATCTATACCGCACCCCATTCAGCTGGGTAATATGTTCTAAAAACTCGTTACTAGGACTAATTTTTATCGATTTGGAGGGCATTTCCAATGTTACCTCCTCCTCATAATCGAGAATCATAAACTTTATTTGGCAATTTCTGTAAGGATTATTTTCCTCGTTGGTTTGAATGATCCGATCCATTTTTGACATAAAGTCATCCGATACCTCGTGTAAAGGTAATTGGATCGTTAAACTTTTAGACATTTTATCACGCAAATCGGATAATAAAGCCATGTTTGTTACCTTAAATTCCCAATTATCTTTTTGTTTGAAGCGTTCGGAGATACTCCCCCTTATCTGCAAAAAATATCCATCGGTCAAGAACGACTTAAATTTAACGTAATCTTCGCCAAATAAGGCCATGTCAAACGTATCGCTATAATCTTCAAACAAAAAAGAGGCAAAAGGCTTTCCTGTCTTCGTGGTGCGATGATTGACAGTGGAGACGAGCCCTCCAATGATTAATTCGCGATTTTTTACTTTATCAAAATCTGCCAAATCTTCAGGGTCGGCCTCGGCTGTTTTAATTTTTTGGATCGATAAAAGATGTTTTACCTGATGAGAACAAAAGTTTTCCAACTCAAATTTGTAATTATCCAATGGATGACCTGTTAGATAAATACCGATTGCTTCCTTTTCGTATTTTAGTTTCTCAATCAATTCCCATTCGGGATGATCTGGTAAAATGGGTTCAATGATTTCCGCATCTGTAGTTCCTCCGAATAAAGAACCCTGCAGTGTATTTTGACTATTTTGATAATCGTTGGTGTATTTAATTAAACGTTCGATTCCGTTATACAGGCTATCATCTGGCTTGTAAAAAAATTGCTGTCGATTAAATCCAAAACTGTCAAAGGCACCACCATAAACTAGATTTTCGTATACTTTTTTGTTTACTGTTCTAGAATTCGCACGTCTAGAAAAATCATAAATCGTTTTATAAGCCCCGCAGAGTATACGCTCATCAATGATACTCTCGACTGCTTTATCGCCGACACCTTTGATTCCCGACATCCCAAAACGAATCTCTCCTTTTTTATTAACCGTAAAATTCAAATCCGACTCATTAATGTCAGGTCCGAGTACGGGGATCGTCATTCGCCTACTTTCCTCCATGAAGAAAGCTATTTTGTCCATGTTGTTTTGATTGTTCAATACGGCTGCCATGTATTCCGCTGGATAATTCGCTTTTAGATAAGCCGTTTGATAGGCCACAAAAGCATAACAGGTTGAGTGCGATTTATTGAAGGCATATTGTGCGAAAGCTTCCCAGTCGGTCCAGATTTTTTCGCACACTTGCAAATCGTACGCTTTAGCTTGACAACCCTCCATAAATTGAGTCTTCATTTTATTGAGTACCTCAATTTGTTTTTTACCCATCGCTTTGCGCAGTACGTCGGCATCCCCCTTGCTAAACCCTGCCAATTTTTGCGACAAAAGCATCACCTGCTCTTGATAAACGGTGATACCGTAGGTTTCTTCCAGATATTCTTGCATATCCTCCAAATCGTAGCTCACGGGCTCCCGGCCATGCTTACGCGCAATAAATTTAGGGATGTACTCAATCGGTCCGGGACGGTACAGGGCATTCATGGCAATTAAATCCTCAAACTTATCGGGCTTGAGCTCGCGCAGATACATTTGCATACCATCGCTCTCAAACTGAAATGTTCCATTGGTATCGCCCCGTTGAAATAATTCGAATGTTTTTTGATCATCGAGTGGAATGGTATCGATATCGATCACTACACCGTGATTTTGTTTGATCAGATGAAGCGCATTTTTGATAATTGTGAGTGTTTTCAGGCCGAGAAAGTCCATTTTAATAACCCCAGCATCTTCGATCACACGCCCGTCGTACTGAGTAATTAAAAGATCCGATTCTTTAGAAACCGAAACGGGGATGATATTCGTCAGATCTTCAGGTGCGATGATAATTCCAGCCGCATGAATACCTACGTTACGTACCGAGCCTTCTAAGATTAAAGCTTCTTTCAGTACGTTGGCTTGAATGGTTTGGCCCTCCTCCAAAATGCCCCGAAGCTTTTTTACATTTTCAAAATCTTCAGGATTCAGATTTTCTTTAATGGTTTCCACAGGTGCTGTCATCACCTGAACTAGATTGGTACCAGGTCTGTCGGGGACTAGTTTAGCGAGCATGTTGGCCTCTGCCAAAGGAAGGTCGAGCACACGAGCCACATCCTTAATGCTCGACTTGGCTGCCATGGAACCATAGGTAATAATTTGCGCGACCTGATTTTTACCATACTTCTCGACTACGTAATCGATCACTTTTTGGCGGCCATCGTCATCAAAATCCGTATCAATATCGGGCATTGATTTACGGTCTGGATTCAGAAAACGCTCGAAAAGCAGCTTGTATTTAATGGGGTCGATATTGGTAATACCGATGCAATAAGCTACTACCGAACCCGCAGCAGAACCACGACCAGGGCCAATAAATACACCAATATCCCTCCCCGCACGAATAAAATCGGCTACTATGAGAAAGTATCCCGCAAAACCCATGGTGCGAACAGTGAATAGCTCAAAATTTAGGCGCTCCTCTACTTCTGGTGAGATGTCTTTATAGCGATCCTTGGCACCAATAAAAGTCAGGTGTTTTAAATACTCCCATTGGTTCATATTCTCCGCTTCGGCACCGCTATGAATTTTAAACTCATCGGGTATTGGGAAATTGGGAAGCATAATATCGCGCTTCAGTTGTAGATGTTCTACTTTATCAACAATTTCGTTGGTATTGTCGAGCGATTCGGGTAAATCGTGGAATAATTGCCCCATTTCGGCCTGCGACTTAAAATAAAACTGATCATTCGGAAATCCAAAGCGAAAACCTTTTCCATTTTCTTCGTCGGTGGCGATGGGGGTACTTTGCATATCGCCTGTATTCACACAAAGCAAAATATCATGTGCGTTGGCATCCTGCTGATCCACATAATGTGAATCATTGGAGCAAATCACTTTGACATGGTGTTTTTTGGCAAACTTGAGTAATACTTCATTTACGGTATGTTGTTCGGGGATATCATGGCGTTGTAGTTCGATATAATAATCATCACCAAACAAATCCAACCACCATTTAAATTCTTTTTCGGCTTCTTCCTCGCCACTTTTTAAAATCACCTGCGGTACGGATGCACCAATGCAGCAGGTGGTTGCTATTAATCCTTCGTGATATTTTAAAATCAGTTCTTTATCAATACGAGGCCATTTGCTGTATAAGCCTTCCATGTATCCTAAAGAACATAGCTTAACCAAGTTTTTATAACCTTGTGCATTTTTAGCTAATAATAGCTGATGAAAACGTTTGTCTCTTTTTTCTTTGGTAAACTGTTTAACATGACGATCGGCTACCACATAAAACTCACAACCGACGATTGGTTTTACTCCGTGTTTCCCTGCTTCGGCAACAAACTTAAACGCACCAAACATATTTCCATGATCGGTGATGGCCATGGCACGCATGCCATCGGCTTTTGCTTTTTTGAATAATCTAGAAATATCCGCAGCGCCATCAAGTAGTGAAAACTGGGTGTGTACGTGTAAATGAGAAAAATCTGGCATATCAACAGCTTCTTAAATCAATTATGATGTTGATTGCAAATTTACTGATTTCAGATGGGCTGTTTGGGCCATATTTTTAAAAACAAATTGATGGGAATGACTGCAAAATAAATACTAACAGGTCTTTTATCTCTTTATCCGAAATATCTTCCTTCTCAGATTTGTCGTAAATTCAATAGTTCGTTAAACTTTTTTGGATCAAAAAGCAAATATAGATTGTGATATTCTACTTTTGCACTCAATGAATTCGATAAAGGCTTGGTAGATCCTAAATACTAACTGATGTTACGCAGCCCCTATTTTTCATATTTATATGATAGACTATTTTTGCAAGATGGACAAAGCGAAGATTAGAGATTTATACACAG
>CAIOLR010000500.1 GCA_903859135.1 uncultured bacterium
TATGACCAAACTATCCGCTATAAAATTATTGTTGAATAAAATTTAAACAGGCTCTTAATAAACTATATAACTTAAAAACAAATTAAAATGAAAACAAAAATTTTACTAGGCCTATCAATTGTTTACCTACTTGCTAGTGTTGGCTGCAAGAAAGAGTCAGCACAGGCCCCTGTAGGCGGCGCTGGTGCGCCGCCTACAGGCAAGAAGGCACAAGTATTAACTTTTACATCACCCGCTACCATGAGTAATCGTAGCTCTTTAACAGCCACTGTGTCTTCTTCGGCTGGCAAGGCAGGTGGTGCAATTACCTATGTTATTCAAGCAGGTAGTGGTTCAGCTACGGTAAATCCTACGAGTGGTTTAATTACTGCAGTGAGTGTAGGTACAGTAACCTTAACAGCTAACTCAGCGGGTGATGCAGCTTACAATCCGGCTACTGCAAGTCAGTTAATTACAATTAATAACAAGCAGCCACAAAAATTAACTTGGAATACACCATTATTGAGCAACATGACTGTAGATGATAAGAAACCTGCCGCTGTAACAGGTGCTAGCGGTAAAGTTACCTATACGATCACAGCAACAGGTGGTGCTTCTGCTACGGTAAGTACAACTGGAGAAGTTACTGCAATTACTGCGGGTGGGGTAACACTAATAGCCACAGCAGCAGAAACTGTAGATTGCAATCCGGCTACTGCAATTCAGACGATTACAATTAATGCAAAGGCCAAGAAGACACAAAAATTAACTTGGAATACACCATTATTGAGCACCATGATTGAAGGTGAAACGAAAACTGCCACTGTAAAAAGTGATAACTCTAACGCTAAAGTTACCTATACGATCACAGCAGCAGCAGAAGGAGGTGGTTCGGCTACGGTAGATGCAGCAGGAAAAGTTACTGCAATTACTGCGGGTGAGGTAACACTAAAAGCCACAGCAGCGGGTGATGATACTTACAATTCGGCTACTGCAATTCAGACGATTACAATTAAAGCAAAGGACAAGAAGGCACAAACGTTAACTTGGATTAAAACATTGGGCACCATGACTGTAGGTGAAGAAGTGCAGGCCGTTGTAAATGTTGCTAATACTAAAGTTACCTATACGATCACAGCAGCAGGAGATGGTTCGGCTACGGTAAACTCAGAAACTGGATATGTTACTGCAATTAGTGCGGGTCAGGTAACACTAATAGCCACAGCAGCAGGAACTGCAGATTACGAATCGGCTACTGCAAGTCAAGAAATTACAATAATGGCAGATGATAGTAGTAGTGTTGTCGACAATGATTCTGTTGAAGTAGGAAGTATTGCGGAAGATAATGATACAGCTGATTTGGTATTTAAACTTGATAGGTTTGATAATAATGGGTTACCCATACTGACTTTCCAAAGCACTACACTTAACCCTACTCACTATGTGGTGATAGTTGTAGGTGTTGAGTCTTTGAAAACGAAAGAATCTGTTCTTGCTTGGCAAATATTAAACGCTAGCAATCTTAATGTAGTCAAAAAAACAGGAAAAGTACATAAAGGTACATCTCGTACAGTTCAAATCCTTGCCTTTAAAAGCTTAAATATTAATGGTTTCGATAAGAATAAAGCCAAGGATTTATTGCAAAAATCAGTTGGCGGCCAAAGTGACGTTATAGGGAAACAAGAACTTAAAGAAGGTTCATAAATTGTCTATTGTCAATGTATGATTGATTATGATCTTCGGATCATTTTATGAAGTACTCTTTAAAAATTATGTTTTAATACAAAGAATGGTTAGGCCGTAAAAAGCTTAGCCATTTTTTTATGCTTTAAAATTGTTATAATATGTTGTAACTTTATAGTATGAAATCTACAATAAGGAATATTGGTAATTCAAAAGGCATTATCTTACCAAAGCGTATTCTTCAGCAATGTTTTATTTCTAATCGGGTTGATATCGAGGTTAGAGGTAATAGTATCATTATTACACCCTCAGAGGATACAAAACGGAAAGGATGGGCAGATGCTTTTAAGAAGATGGCTGAGCATGGGGATGATACTTTGCTAATTCCTGATGTATTTAAAGATGAAAAGCTAGATGAATGGACCTGGAAATAAATCAATATGCCATTCATTGGGTCAGTCTCGATCCAACACAAGGGAGTGAGGTTAATAAAACGAGTCCATGCGTCATTTTGTCACCTGATGAAATGAATCCTTACATCAGAACCGTTATTATTGCTCCCTTAACGCACACACTCAAATTATATCCATCAAGGGTGATGTGTAAAGTGAAGGGCGACAAGGGAGCCATTATGTTAGACCAAATCAGAACAGTAGATAAATCAAGGATTGGCGATTTAATGGGTGAGCTAGATTCAGACGAAATTTTGGAAGTGAAATCTGTTATCAATAAGATGCTATGTTGAATTTGGCTCGTTTAAGATCACGACTCATAAACCTTATTCCTCAAATAATGATCAGCAATGACTAGTGCCGCCATTGCTTCCACAATAACCACAGCACGCGGTAGCACACAAGGATCGTGGCGCCCTTTGCCCGATATTTCTACAGCTTCACCAGCCGAATTGATGGTAGACTGTTTTTGCATGAGGGTAGCCACTGGTTTAAAAGCTACTTTAAAGGTGATATCCATTCCATTAGCTATACCACCCTGTATGCCACCAGAAAAATTACTTTTTGTTCGATAGATTTTGGCTTCGTCTGGTGAGTTGTTTGCTATTGGGATATCGTTATGTTCTGATCCTCTCATTTGAGATCCAGCAAAACCAGAGCCATACGCAAAGCCATGTACGGCATTGATACTGAGCATCGCCTTCCCCAAATCGGCATGGAGTTTATCAAAAACAGGGTCGCCCAATCCCGCAGGACAGTGACGAATGATACAATCTATTTTACCGCCAACGGTATCGCCTGATTGACGTACTTCGTCAATGAGTTCGATCATTTGATGGGCTGCTTCTAGGTTGGCGCAGCGGACGATATTGTTTTCTCGGATGTCTAAAAGATGATTCAAATCATGTGTGTTCACCTTCGGCACGTCAATAGTGCCTACCGACGAAACATGAGCGAATACCTCGACTCCAATTTGCTTTAACAAAAGTTTGGCGACAGCCCCTGCTGCTACACGCGCAGCCGTTTCTCGTGCCGACGAGCGTCCACCGCCACGGTAGTCTCGGTGGCTATATTTGGCATAATAGGTATAATCGGCATGGGAGGGACGAAATGCATCTTGAATATGGGAATAATCTTTTGAACGTTGATCTTCATTCGGGATGAGCATGGCTAATGGAGCTCCCGTTGTTCTGCCCTCAAAAACTCCAGAAAGTATTTGCATCGTATCACGCTCTTTGCGTTGAGTAGTTATTTTGGACTGGCCAGGGCGACGTTTATCCATTTCTGATTGGATAAAATCGAGGTCAATTTTTAGGTTCGATGGGCAGCCATCGATGACCACACCGATAGCTGGCCCATGTGATTCGCCAAAAGTGGTGATACGAAATAGTGTTCCAAATGAGTTTCCTGCCATATATTGACTGCTTTTTTATTTTTACAGAATGTTGATTATTAAAAAGTCCTCTCCAAAGGAGAGGGTTGAGTGAGGCTAGTAATACGCATTAAATCATCCCAAAAATGAGGATATGACTTTGCTACCACGCTGCTATTTTCTATTTCTACGTCTTTAATTTTAAAAATGAGCGGAGTAAGCGCCATGGCCATGCGGTGATCATCGTAGGTATTGATATAAATTTTGTCGGGAAAATGAAGGGCACGGCAATCTAGCTTGTACACGTTGTTTCGCTCAATCAGTTTGACGCCAAATTTAGCAAGCTCATTCTGAAGTGCTTTTATTCGATCCGTTTCCTTGATTTTTAAGGTTTCTAATCCGGTAAAAGTAGCATCGTGTCCTAAAGCTGCACAGCAAACAATGACAGTTTGAGCAAGGTCGGGGCACGCTTTAAAATCAAATATCTTGCGTTCTAAAATTTTAGGTTCTTTTGTTAGGAGCACACCTCCATCTTTAAACTGCGAGGTGATTCCAAAATTGGCCATAATCTCCGTAATCTGGCTATCACCCTGTAAGCTATACCCATTTAATCCCGGAAGGAAAAATTCGGCCTGATCAGCCAATGTAGCCATTGCATACCAGTACGAAGCCGCACTCCAATCGGGTTCAATAGAAATAGTGCACGCATGAAAAGGCTGTTGAGCAATATGGATGATGGGTCCTCCCCATGTGTATTTGATGCCAGCCTGTTCTAATAAAGCCAACGTCATTTCGATGTACGGCTTGGAAGTGAGCTCGCCCGTGATGTGTAAATCTAATCCCAGCGGTAAGCTAGGAGCAATAAGCAACAGGGCCGAAATGTACTGACTACTCACATCACCCCGAATGGTCACTTGGCTGTTCGTTTGTTGTAAAGGCCCCTTGATGTGAAGTGGCGGATACCCCTCATCTTCGGCATACTCGATATGAGCACCCAACTGCTTTAATGCATCTACCAAAATCCCGATAGGGCGTTGTTTCATGCGTTCAGATCCAGTGAGTAGTACATTGGCAGTTTGCAAGGTATAAAATGCCGTCAGAAAACGCATCGCTGTACCCGCTGGACCCACGTCTGATGTGGCACATCCCGAGTTTAAAATATGCGCCAGTGTCACAGTATCAGCTGCTTTCGACAGGTTTTCTAGTCTAACTTTTCCATTGCTCAGTGCTTGCATGATCAATGCGCGATTGCTCTCGCTTTTAGATCCAGTTAGCTTGATGGTACCCGACAAATGCTTTTTGGGAGCGTTTAAAACGATGGTTTCTGAATTCATTGTTCGATAGCAATTTTGGCATTCATTATTTCAGTTTGTTTGCGGATAGATTCGCCGTGAATAAGTTCAAGTAGTTTATGGGTGAAATTGGCATCTAATCGGAGTGCTTGTGCAAATGCATTGCGTTTATTCATAATCTCATCCCAACGATTTACTTGTAAAATAGTCACATTATTGTCGCGTTTATACTCGCCTATTTTGTGGACAACTTGCATCCGTTCGGCCATTTTTTGGATAATTTGATCATCAATTTTATCAATTTGATGCCTTAGTTTAGTCAAATTATCGGTAAACACTTGGTCTCTCGATTCCACCGTACGGAGGGTGAGGATATCCATTAGGCCACTCAAATCGGTTGGGCTTAACTGCTGTTTGGCATCTGTCCAAGCGACAGAAGGATCGAGGTGCGATTCGATCATCAAACCCTGCATATCCAAATCGATTGCCTTTTGTGCGATGTAAGGTATTAGCTCCCGATTGCCACAAATATGACTGGGATCGTTAATAATGGGTAGTTCAGGGCATATCGTCTTTAATTGTATGGCCATTTCCCACATTGGTTCATTTCTAAAAGCTGTTTTTTCGAACGATGAAAATCCACGATGGATGGCAGCTAATTTGGTAATTCCAGCATTGTTAATTCGCTCCAAAGCACCTATCCATAAGGATAGATCGGGGTTAACCGGATTTTTTACCATGATGGGGATGTCAACCCCCTGCAAAGCATTGGCAATATCCTGAACTGTGAATGGATTTACCGTTGAGCGGGCCCCAACCCATAAAATATCTACATCAGCTGCTAGTGCCTCTTCTACGTGTTTGGAGTTAGCCACCTCAACGGCTGTTGGTAGACCTGTTTCTGCCTTAGCGCGTTTTAGCCATTGCAAACCAATACTTCCTATTCCTTCAAATTCTCCTGGACGGGTACGTGGCTTCCATATTCCAGCACGTAATACGGATACTTTACCTGTTTGGGCTAATAAATCTGCGGTTGTTAGAAGTTGATCTTCTGTTTCGGCACTACATGGTCCCGCAATGAGTAAAGGTTCACTTATTGGTTTAATCCAAGTGTTTAGAGGTCGTATGTTTAGATTGAGTTTCATTTTTGTGTTGATGTTACATGTGATTACTAATTTTATTACCTATTGTAAGCTTCATCCCATTCCTCTCCTTTTGTACATTTAACTTGTCGAATTTAGAGAGGGTTTTGGGTAAGGCCATTTTTCTTATACTCGCCCATAATCGTAAAGTTGGTGGTATACCTCAATGCTTTTCGAATGGCGGTGTCGTAATTTATTTGTTTGTCCCATTCGATATCCACGTAAAAATTATACTCATTGGGTTTACCTAATATGGGCATTGATTGTATTTTGCTGAGATTGATGTTTTGCTCGGCAAAAATATGTAAGACCTTGGCCAATGAACCAGCTTCGTTACTCACTTGAAAACATAGGGAGGCTGTATTATTTTCTAAGTCGTCTGTTGCTTTGTCGGTAAGAATGAGAAAGCGGGTGTGATTTTTTTTATTCGATTCGATGCGTCGTTCTATCACTTCTAGGTTGTATAATTGGGCAGCTAGCTGGTTGGCAATGGCTACGGTGTCAGTTAATTTTTCGTCGTGAATTCTTTTTGCACAAGTTGCCGTGTCGTTACTTTCTATTACTTGCAGGTGAGGGAATTCATCAAAAAAATCAACACATTGGCGAATAGCGATCGGGTGCGACTGTACGTATTTGACATTTTCAAACTTTACACCAGGAAGTGCTAGTAAATGAAGTTGTATGGGCAGGTAAATCTCACCGATAATGGGAAAATTGTATTCGCGCAGTAATGTATAATTGGGTAATAAGCTGCCAGCAATGGAGTTTTCGATAGCCATCACCACAAAATCAGCCTGTTTTTTTTTAAAAGATTCACAGGTTTTTTTGAATGAATTACATTCGATAGTTTGAATGTCGTTGTCGAAAAATTTAAATGCTGCCTCTTCATGGAAAGAAGCTCGAACGCCTTGAATAGCTACTCTTTTTGTCTGCATATGTTTTAAAATAAAAAAGGCCCCAGTTTTTTGACTGGGACCTTTTTGTGTAAATTTCTTTATTCAGATGATTACATACCAACCCAGTTCTTACTCTTGTAGTAAAAAAAACTAAACCAATATGTGCTAGCAAATCTCATTTTTAAAAATAATGTGTATTTTCAAATATACATTATTTAACTGTAAAAATCAGTATGTGTTCTGCCTGGTGTATGACAAATTTGTACTTTGCTTAAAATTAGTTACAAGCTGTCCGTAGAATTTTTCTATGGATTGGCTAATGGGTGGAGTCTCCGACTTCACGTAAAGGACTATCTGATCCAGTTTTGTCATACACCGCCTTGTTATTGGCTTGAATCTGGTGGTTATTTCACCTAACTTAGTCCAAATTTTTTATTTTTAGGATGACCCGTCAACAACTCATAGATCAAATATTTCTAAAGGAATCTTTCTTATGTATTGGTTTGGATACCGATATTAAGTTGATACCTCCATTTTTGTTGGATTATGAAGATCCTGTTTTTGAATTCAACAAACGAATTATTGATGCCACACACGATTTATGTGTAGCATACAAGCCCAATAGTGCCTTTTATGAAAGTAGGGGCGTAGATGGATGGAAAAGTCTGGTTGCTACTTGTAAGTATTTGCCAGCGTCTTGTCTTCGTATCATTGATGCGAAAAGAGGAGATATTGGAAACACATCAAGCATGTATGCCAAAGCCTTTTTTGATGAACAATCTTCAGGAATGAATTTTGATGCCATCACCATTACACCTTATATGGGTTCCGATTCGGTAAAACCATTTTTGGCATTTGAAGATAAATGGGTTATTCTACTCGCACTTACATCGAATGAAGGAAGTAAGGATTTTCAGTTTTTTGGAAATGACGACTCCTATTTATTTGAGTCTGTTGTTCAAAAAGCAAATACGTGGGCTGCAGACGACCGTATGATGTATGTTGTTGGTGCTACTTGGGGAGATGCATTTTTGGATATTCGTAAACTAGCACCCACTCATTTTTTACTAGTTCCAGGTATTGGTGCACAGGGTGGCAGTTTGAAAGAAATATGTAAACATGGCCTCAATAAAGATTGTGGTTTGCTTGTAAACGCTTCTCGATCGATATTATACGTTTCTAAAGAGGAAAATTTTGCTGAAAGAGTTCGCGAAGAAGCCCTTAAAATTCAAAAAAAAATGGCCCTAGAGTTGCAACAATTAGGGAGGCGCTCTCTCGAGCATCGTTAACAGACCAATACAAAGAATGAAGTCCCAATCTGATTTACATATGCTATTGCACGATGCTGATCTCGACGATGATCTAAAGGCAATTGCTCACAAAGTTGAGTCCAACGAACGCATCAATTTCGAAGAAGGTGTCCTTCTTTACGAAAAAGCAGAACTTCCCTATCTGGGTATTTTAGCCCATTATATTCGCCAGAAAAGACATGAAAACAACGTTTATTTTAATCGGAATTTTCATATCGAGCCAACCAATTTGTGCGTGTATGATTGTAAATTCTGCTCGTATTCCCGCTTAATCAAGCAAAAAATGGAAGGCTGGGAGTATTCGATGGAGGATATGCTAAACATCGTAAAAAAATATGATGACCAGCCCGTAACCGAAGTGCATATTGTGGGAGGTGTTTTACCAAAGTATGATGTTGATTTTTATGCTACATTATTTACAGCGATCCGTAATCATCGACCAAGTTTACACATCAAGGGCTTGACCCCAGTAGAATACCACTATATTTTTAAAAAAGCTAAACTGGATTATGCATCTGGGATGAAGTTGATGAAAGAGGCAGGGTTGAACTCGATGCCTGGCGGAGGCGCTGAGATTTTTCACCCCGAAATTCGTGAGCAAATAGCAAAAGATAAATGTACCGCTGAACAATGGCTCCAAATTCATGAAGAATGGCATCGACTGGGCATGCGCTCAAATGCAACGATGCTATATGGTCATATTGAATCATACAAACATCGTGTAGATCATATGGAGCAGTTGCGGCAACTACAAGATCGGACAGCTGGTTTTCAAACATTCATCCCTTTGAAATTCAGGAATCAGGATAATCAAATGTCACATATTGCTGAAGTGTCTATTATTGAAGATCTCCGGAATTATGCCATTTCCAGAATATATCTAGACAATTTTGATCATATCAAAGCCTACTGGGCGATGATCGGTAGGAGTACGGCACAGCTTGCTTTGAACTTTGGGGTTGACGATATCGATGGTACCTTAGACGACACTACGAAGATATATTCAATGGCTGGATCTGAAGAACAGCACCCAGCAATGAGTACACAGGAACTCGTCATGTTTATTAAAGAGGTAGGCTATCGTCCGATAGAGCGCGATACACTGTATCATGTCATTACAGATTACCATGATTTTCAATTTTCAGAAAAAATAAAATCAAAGTATTATAATTTGCCTATAATTTCTTAAATTACAGGTATGAGTGACGCTAACTTATTACCTGATAAATACAAGCGAGGAGGCCACTCGGCCAAAACGTTGTATATCATTCGGCATGGCGAGACGGACTTAAATAAGCGCGGTATTGTTCAAGGTCGAGGGATGAACACGGATCTGAATGCGTATGGACAACAACAAGCACAGGCATTTTATGAGTCCTATAAAGATGTTCCGTTTGACAAGATATATACATCTACGCTTAAAAGAACACATCAGACAGTGCATCCATTCATTCATAATGGGATTCCATGGATCCAGCATCCTGGATTAGACGAGTTGGCATGGGGAATTTATGAAGGACAAGAAAGTAGTGATTTAACAAAAGCTGCATTCATAAGCATGACCAATAATTGGATGCGTGGAGAGTTACATCACAAGTTTGAACAAGGAGAAAGTCCTTTAGAAGTGAAAGAACGTCAATTAACTGCGTTGGATAATTTAGTGGGGAATAGACAGGATGAAACTATTTTAGTGTGTATGCATGGCAGAGCTTTACGCTTATTTCTATGTCTATTAACTGAATTGCCTTTGTCTAAGATGGACGCCTTTCCACACTTAAATACGTCGTTATACAAAGTGGAGTACGATGGATTTAAATTTCAAATAACGGATTTCAACAATGTGGATCATTTAAAGAACATTGCCTAAAACTAAAAAACCATTTCATCGTGAGCATTATTAAAGTCTCTGCTGTATCCTATACCAATACCAAACCTTTTGTTTATGGTTTGACACATTCTGGTATTTCTGGAAAAATAAATTTGAGTTTAGATATTCCATCCATGTGTGCCTTTAAACTCATTAACAACCAGGTTGATATAGGCTTAGTGCCTGTTGCTACCTTGTATCAAATTCCAAACTATAAGAT
Source organism: uncultured bacterium (assembly GCA_903859135.1). Taxonomy (GTDB): domain Bacteria; phylum Bacteroidota; class Bacteroidia; order Sphingobacteriales; family Sphingobacteriaceae; genus Daejeonella. Next base: position 10,214 of record CAIOLR010000500.1, read on the forward strand.
TATATCTAATTACTGTATTGGGGCAACAGGTGCGGTAGACTCTGTTTTTATTTTTAGTGATAAACCTATTGATGAAGTCAAGACAATACGACTGGACACACAATCGCGTACTTCCAATGATTTAGCAAAAGTGCTGCTGAAAAATTATTGGAAAATTTCTCCTGATTTTATACAATCAGAAAATGTGGATGCTTATATCGAGATAGGTGATCGTACTTTCGGAAAAAAAAATCAATACAAATATGTGTACGACTTATCTGAAGAGTGGAGTAATTTTAGTGGACTCCCCTTTGTATTTGCTGCTTGGACGACCAATAAATTTATTTCACCAGATTTTATAGATGAGTTTAATCATTCTTTGAAGTATGGTTTGGATAGGAGAAAAGAAGTAATCTCGGCACTGCCGCCACGAGCAGATTTTGACCTAGATCATTATTTAATGAATCAGATCGATTTTAGCTTTGATACCCAAAAAGAGCAAGCTTTGGAAAAATTTATCGGCTTGGTGCGACAGCTATAATCGTTCTAAAACAAGTCTGATTGCTTTATCTATAGTTTTCTCTGGATTTTTACTAAATTCTTTCTTCACTCGACTTGCTAGTATTGCATTGACCGATAATGCGCGGTGAGCTAATGCCCTGGATAATGCGTAAATACCTGCCGTTTCCATTTCAAGATTGGTGAAGCGATGTGCATGGAGGCGAAAAGCCTGTAATCTACTAATGAGATTCGGAATCGCATTTTTTTCCCGAACCTATAATCCGCAAAACCAAAAGTGCAAAAAACACGCCCTAAATCTGAAGAAAATTCTTCAAAACCACTACGAAAAAAGGGGCCAAAACAAGCCCCTTTAAACACCCTTTAAAAGGTTATAAAAACACCCTACTCAAATGGGATAATTCGCCGTCAAAACCTCGACCTTTCGCTTGAGGTATCCCGACTTGCAATTAACACTTACTCCTTTTTCCACGCTCCACGTATGCCAAGCATTTGCTTTAATGTACCTCAATAATAGAGGCGATGGATAAGAAGACAGCAGAAATTTGCCTTTGATCGTAGACAAACATTTTAAAAAGTTCTCAAAATCCTGCTCATTGTAACCGCCATAATGGCCGCAAGTGCTGTTGAAATAGGGCGGATCGCAATAGAAAAAGCTCTGGGCGGTATCTCTACTGTTAATTATATACAGCGCATCCGCACACTCTATTTGACAATTTTGCAATCGA